>NZ_JABKKK010000020.1:0-15075 GCF_013166535.1 Prevotella sp. PTAC | reverse complement strand
CAATCATTTTAGCAAAACTACAAACAATTATCCACCCGATGGACATCTCTCTTACTAGAAAAAAGTGCCAATCGCTATTGACACTGCAAAGGTAAGAGTGGTGGCACTCGGAGGGATACCGAGTGCCTTTTTCTTCCTTTTTCCAACCGATTATCCCGTTAATTATCAATCCGCTAAATCCAAAGTAATGAACAACAAGAAGAAAAACGAGGGTCAGACCGACTTTTCCTATTACGGTCTGTACCTGCTGGACTATCTCCGCACGAACAAGTTTGAACAGGCTGACGACACCGCTTTCATACGGGAACGGGCCGACCGTGCCGCCGAAACGTATGAGAGGGCACGGCTTGAAGGCTATCCCGCCGATGGTGCGCAGGAACTGGCGATGGACACGCTGCTGCGCGGGCTGCATTATTCCCGTTACGCCATCCTCCGCGAAGTCGTGGAAAACGAGTTTGCCGATGAAGTGCCGGAAGAGAAGCGTGAAGCCTTTGTCCTGAAACTGCTGCCGCTTGTCGGCAACGTGTTCTCCGTCTATGACCTCTCGGATGACAATTTCGCCCTGTCTTCCGATTACGACCTGCTCTACACGGAGCTGACGGGAGCAACCGTCCTTTACTTAGACGAATATGGCGTTTAACCGCAAACAGAAACTGCGGGACAACATCGAGGCGATACGGACGGCATTCATCCTTGACAGGGAAAATAGGACAGCGACAACCGAAGAGCGTGCCATACTTCAAAGGTACTGCGGTTTCGGCGGTCTGAAATGTATCCTCAACCCTGCAAAGGAACTGACGGATGCCGTCCGGTGGGCGAAATCCGACCTCGAACTGTTCGCCCCGACGGTGGAGCTGCACAGGCTTATCCGTGAGAACAGCAAGGACGAAACAGAGTACAAGCGGTTTGTGGATTCGCTGAAAGCGTCCGTGCTGACCGCTTTCTACACCCCCAAAGAGATAACCGACACCATCGCGGACGTGCTGGCAGATTACAGCGTCCGCCCCGCCCGTATGCTCGAACCGTCGGCAGGTGTCGGCGTGTTCGTGGATTCCATGCTGCGGCACAGCCCCAATGCGGATGTGATGGCTTTCGAGAAGGATCTGCTCACGGGTACAATCTTGAGGCATCTCTATCCCGACCAGAAAATGCGCACCTGCGGTTTTGAGAAAATCGAAAGACCGTTCAACAATTATTTCGACTTGGCGGTGTCCAACATTCCGTTCGGTGACATTGCCGTGTTCGACGCGGAGTTTCAGCGGAGCGACTCTTTCGGCAGACGCTCCGCCCAGAAAACCATCCACAACTATTTCTTTCTCAAAGGACTGGATGCCGTGCGTGACGGCGGTATCGTGGCGTTCATCACCTCGCAAGGGGTATTGAATAGCACCAAGACCTCCGTGCGTAACGAGCTGTTCAGTCAGGCCAATCTGGTATCCGCGATACGCCTGCCCAACAACCTGTTCACGGACAACGCGGGCACGGAGGTGGGCAGTGACCTGATTGTCCTGCAAAAGAACCTCAGCAAGAAGGAAATGTCGCAGGACGAGCGGCTGATGACCGTGATACAGACGGACACGAAAACCGCCCTGACCGACAACGCCTATTTCATCCACCACCCGGAACGCATCGTGCATACGATGGCGAAACTTGACACAGACCCCTACGGGAAGCCCGCTATGGTTTATCTGCACGAGGGCAAGGCAGCAGGCATCGCCGGGGATTTGCGCCGTATGCTCGACGAGGATTTCCATTACAGGCTTGCCATGCGCTTGTATTCGGGTTCAATCCGGCAGGCAGGAACGGAAGAAAAAGTTGCCGTTCAAAATAAAGTAGAGCGTCCTGCCATAAAATTGGAAACAGTATCCTCGGCGCAGACGGTGGAAACTCCGACAGAAAAGCCGCAACCCGCAGATGAAAAGCCGGAGATAGAACCGCGCCCGCAATATTCCGCAGGCGTGCAGCTCACCCTGCTTGACCTCTGGGGGATGACGGAAGAGGTCAGCCAACCGAAAACCTCCAAAAAGAAAAAGACGGTGAAAAAGGCAGTTACGGCAAAGTCCACTCCGCCCAAACCGAAAGTCACGGTTACACCGACAGCTCCAACTGCAAAACCCGCAATGGAGAATAAGGAGGTGAAAGCGGAGAACACCGCCAAGCCTGCCGACCCGGACGACATCTATGCCACACTGGACTGGGATACCAATCCTCCCATCAACGGTTTCTATGAAATGATGATGGGTTTGACGCCGGAGCGTAGGAAAGAACTTCGGGAACTGGCAAGGCAGCATAACGAGAAACAAGTGGCGGAAAAGACGGAAGTGAAAGCCGTGCCGGAAACTTCCCGTGAGCAGCCACGACAGGAGGAAACACAGCCGGAGGCAGTCGCCGCACCTGCCGTTACAGATACCCCATCGGAAGCGGTGGGGACTTTCCTTTTCCCCGACATCGAAGCGGAAAAGCCGAAGGAGGAAGTCGTGGACCTTTCTCCGCGTGCCTACCACCGCACGCCGGAGATGCACCTGCGCGAAGGGTCGCTGGTGGCTGACCGGGGGCGTCATAACATCGGCTACCTGAAAGACATCACGCCATACGGGGCGACATTCCAGCCGCTCGACCTGAAAGGATACCAGAAGGAAAAGGCGTTGTTGTATGTGTCGCTGCGTGACGCCTACGAGCGTCTGTACCGTTATGAATCGCTCCGGCGCGAGGCAAATGTTCCGTGGCGAGAGCATCTGAATACCTGTTACGATGAGTTTGTCATGCGCTACGGCAACCTCAACGCCAAGCAGAACGTGAAGTTAGTGATGATGGATGCGGGCGGGCGCGACATCCTTTCGCTGGAACGGATGGAAAACGGAAAGTTCGTCAAGGCGGACATCTTCGAGCATCCTGTTTCCTTCGCGGTGGAGAGCCATGCCAACGTAGGCTCTCCCGAAGAAGCCCTGTCTGCGTCGCTCAACAAATATGGTACGGTCAATCTCGACTATATGCGGGAGATAACCGACAGCACGGCGGAGGATTTGCTCACTGCCCTGCAAGGGCGCATCTACTACAATCCGCTCGTGACCGGTTACGAAATCAAAGACCGTTTCATCGCCGGAAATGTCATAGAGAAAGCGGAACGCATAGAGGCATGGATGGGTGACAATCCCGAAAATGAGCGTATGCCGGAGGTGAAGCAGGCGTTGGAGGCTCTGAAAGATGCCGAGCCGCAGCGCATCGCCTTCGAGGATCTGGACTTCAATTTCGGGGAACGCTGGATTCCGACGGGTGTCTATGCCGCCTACATGAGCCGGCTGTTCGACACGGAGGTGAAAATCGCCTATTCCGCAAGCATGGACGAGTTTTCGGTGGTGTGCGGCTACCGCACCATGAAAATCACGGACGAGTTTCTGGTGAAGGGGTATTACCGGAACTATGACGGTATGCACCTCCTAAAACACGCCCTGCACAACACCTGCCCTGACATGATGAAGTCCATCGGCAAGGACGAGCATGGCAACGACATCAAGATGCGCGACAGCGAGGGAATACAACTCGCCAACGCCAAGATTGACGAGATACGAAACGGCTTCTCCGAATGGCTCGAAGAGCAGTCGCCGCAGTTCAAGGAGCGGCTTGTGACGATGTATAACCGCAAGTTCAACTGTTTCGTGCGCCCGCGCTACGACGGCTCCCATCAGACCTTTCCCGACCTCAACCTGAAAGGGCTGGCAAGCCGGGGTATCAAGAGCGTCTATCCCTCACAGATGGATTGCGTCTGGATGTTGAAACAGAACGGCGGCGGAATTTGCGACCACGAGGTGGGAACCGGTAAGACGCTGATAATGTGCATCGCCGCGCATGAGATGAAGCGTCTGAATTTGGCACACAAGCCGATGATTATCGGGCTGAAAGCCAACGTTGCGGAGATTGCAGCCACCTATCAGGCGGCATATCCCAACGCACGTATTCTGTACGCTTCGGAGAAGGACTTTTCGACCGCCAACCGTGTGCGCTTCTTCAATAATATAAAGAACAACGACTACGATTGCGTCATCATGTCGCACGACCAGTTCGGCAAGATACCGCAGTCGCCGGAATTGCAGCAGCGCATCCTGCAAGCAGAGCTTGACACGGTGGAGGAAAACCTCGAAGTGCTACGGCAGCAGGGAAAGAACGTGTCGCGGGCGATGCTGAAAGGATTGGAGAAGCGCAAGCACAACCTTGAAGCGAAGCTGGAGAAGGTGGAACACGCCATAAAGTCACGCACGGACGACGTGGTGGATTTCAAGCAGATGGGCATCGACCACATCTTCATAGATGAGAGCCACCAGTTCAAGAATCTGACTTTCAACACGCGCCACGACCGTGTGGCGGGATTGGGAAACAGCGAGGGAAGCCAGAAGGCACTTAACATGCTCTTTGCCATACGCACCATACAGGAGCGCACAGGAAAAGACTTGGGTGCGACCTTCCTCTCCGGCACGACTATCAGCAACTCACTGACTGAATTGTACCTGCTGTTCAAGTACCTGCGCCCGAAGGAGCTGGAACGGCAGGACATAAGGTGTTTCGACGCTTGGGCGGCGATATTTGCCAAGAAGACGACGGATTTTGAATTTAACGTGACGAACAATGTGGTCCAGAAGGAGCGTTTCCGCTACTTCATCAAAGTGCCGGAGCTTGCCGCCTTCTATAATGAAATCACGGACTACCGCACGGCGGAGGATGTGGGCGTTGACCGTCCTGCCAAGAACGAGATACTGCACCATATACCGCCCACGCCGGAACAGGAGGACTTCATACAGAAACTGATGCAGTTCGCCAAGACGGGCGATGCCACCTTGTTGGGCAGGCTGCCGCTTTCGGAAACGGAAGAAAAGGCGAAGATGCTCATCGCCACGGACTATGCCCGGAAAATGGCACTCGACATGCGCATGATAGACCCGAATTACGAAGATCATCCCGACAACAAAGCGAGTCACTGTGCCAAGATGATCGCGGAGTATTATCAAAAATACGACGCCCAGAAAGGCACGCAGTTCGTTTTCTCTGATTTGGGGACATACCAGCCGGGCGACGGGTGGAACGTCTATTCGGAAATCAAGCGCAAACTGACGGAGGACTACGGTATACCGCCAAGCGAGGTGCGCTTCATTCAGGAGTGCAAGACCGACAAGGCGCGGAAGGCGGTGATAGACGCCATGAACGCCGGGACGGTGCGTGTGCTGTTCGGCTCTACCTCTATGCTCGGAACGGGTGTGAACGCCCAGAAACGGTGTGTGGCTATCCATCATCTCGATACGCCGTGGCGACCGTCCGACTTGCAACAGCGTGACGGACGCGGAGTTAGGGCAGGTAATGAGATTGCCAAACATTTCGCCGGGAACAACGTGGATGTAATCATCTACGCGGTGGAGAAGTCACTGGACAGCTACAAGTTCAACCTCCTGCACTGCAAGCAGACTTTCATAAGCCAGCTCAAAAGCGGTGCGATGGGTGCGCGTACCATCGACGAGGGGGCAATGGACGAAAAATCGGGCATGAATTTCTCGGAATACATGGCGTTGCTCTCCGGCAATACCGACCTGTTGGACAAGGCGAAACTGGAAAAGCGGATCGCATCGCTCGAAGGGGAACGCAAGTCGTTCAACAAGGGCAAGCGTGATTCGGAGTTCAAGCTGGAGTCAAAGACCGGCGAGTTGCGCAACAACACGGCTTTCATAGATGCCATGACGGAGGACTGGAACCGCTTCCTGTCGGTGGTGCAGACCGACAAGGAGGGCAACCGCCTTAATATAATAAAGGTGGACGGAGTGGATTCCGCCGATGAGAAGGTCATCGGAAAGCGTTTGCAGGAGATAGCCAAGAATGCCACGACCGGAGGGTTGTACACGCAGGTCGGTGAACTTTACGGTTTTCCGATAAAGGTGGTGAGCGAAAGGATACTCAAAGAGGGATTGGAGTTCACCGACAACCGCTTCGTGGTCGAGGGGAACTACAAGTACACCTACAACAACGGGCATCTGGCGATGGCTGACCCGTTGGCCGCCGCCCGCAACTTCCTCAACGCGATGGAGAGGATACCCTCCATCATCGACCAGTACAAGGCGAAGAACGAGGTGCTGGAGATGGAGATACCGCAGTTACAGGAGATAGCGGGTAAGGTGTGGAAGAAGGAGGACGAGCTGAAGCAGTTGAAGTCCGAACTTGCCGCCCTTGACCGAAAAATTCAGCTGGAGCTTGCGCCACCCACGCCCGAAGTCGCAGAAAAGGAGAATGAAGGGCAACAGCTCAAGCCGGAAGCGGAAGATGTGAGGAACAGGCAGGCGCAATATCCCGAAAATGCACCGCCGCAGATACGCAGTCCGGCGGATAGTATCGTTGCCAACCATGTCATAATCGGGCGTCCGGGACTGTATGCCAAGGAGGAAACCCGGTCCAAAGGATTGAAAATATAACCTAAGGAATTTTATCTGAAGTATTAATAAGGGCTATCCCAAAAGGTCTAAAAGTAAATTTTATCCTTTCTGCAAGTATCTATAGGATGGCAACTGCATTTTTTTCTTTTTGGGCAGCCCTTATTAAAATTTATTCTTATTTTAGGTTATATACATTCATGTCCATTTATGTAAAAAATTCCTGCTGACCTTGTTTATGTCTTGTCAGTCACCATTTGCAAAACCATATTTGACCCTCAAAGAGGCTGAATTTGATAAGTAACTTGCTACATACTCATAATAAGGAGCTAAATAGAACACGAATGGGAAATACACAAATGCTAAACTAAAGAAGATATTGGCCAAAATAAACGCTATACCGAGAGAGAAACTTGATTTTTCAACTTCCTAAAACGGTGTTGTTCAAACATTTCTACTTATTTGTACTTGCCAGTTGAACCTACGCTTCCCTAATAAAATGTCTATGGTAAAAAGTTAAAAAATCCTCCCACTTTTGTTAGATATATTTTTTTGTGTAATTTTGTAATCGTTATGCGGCAGTAATAATATACATATTAATACGAGTTAGTAATCCTGTAGTTCTCATATGCTACGAGGAGGTATTAAAAGGTGCGTTTCGACAATGCATCTACTGTAGTATATTATTGCTTAATCCAAATGAATATTATAAATTTAGGAATTCTTGCTCACATTGATGCAGGAAAAACTTCCGTAACCGAGAATCTGCTGTTTGCCAGTGGAGCAACGGAAAAGTGCGGCCGTGTGGATAATGGTGACACCATAACGGACTCTATGGATATAGAGAAACGTAGAGGAATTACTGTCCGGGCTTCTACGACATCTATTATCTGGAATGGAGTGAAATGCAATATCATTGACACTCCGGGACACATGGATTTTATTGCGGAAGTGGAGCGGACATTCAAAATGCTTGATGGAGCAGTCCTCATCTTATCCGCAAAGGAAGGCATACAAGCGCAGACAAAGTTGCTGTTCAGTACTTTACAAAAGCTGCAAATCCCGACAATTATATTTATCAATAAGATTGACCGTGCCGGTGTGAATTTGGAGCGTTTGTATATGGATATAAAAACAAATCTGTCGCAAGATGTCCTGTTTATGCAAACTGTTGTCGATGGATCGGTTTATCCGGTTTGCTCCCAAACATATATAAAGGAAGAATACAAAGAATTTGTATGCAACCATGACGACGATATATTAGAACGATATTTGGCGGATAGCGAAATTTCACCGGCTGATTATTGGAATACGATAATCGCTCTTGTGGCAAAAGCCAAAGTCTATCCGGTGCTACATGGATCAGCAATGTTCAATATCGGTATCAATGAGTTGTTGGACGCCATTTCTTCTTTTATACTTCCTCCGGCATCAGTCTCAAACAGACTTTCAGCTTATCTCTATAAGATAGAGCATGACCCCAAAGGGCATAAAAGAAGTTTTCTTAAAATAATTGACGGAAGTCTGAGACTTCGAGACGTTGTAAGAATCAACGATTCGGAAAAATTCATCAAGATTAAAAATCTAAAGACTATTTATCAGGGCAGAGAGATAAATGTTGATGAAGTGGGTGCCAATGATATCGCGATTGTAGAAGATATAGAAGATTTTCGAATCGGAGATTATTTAGGTGCTAAACCTTGTTTGATTCAAGGATTATCTCATCAGCATCCCGCTCTCAAATCCTCCGTCCGGCCAAATAAGCCCGAAGAGAGAAGCAAGGTGATATCCGCTCTGAATACATTGTGGATTGAAGACCCGTCTTTGTCCTTTTCCATAAACTCATATAGTGATGAATTGGAAATCTCGTTATATGGTTTGACCCAAAAGGAAATCATACAGACATTGCTGGAAGAACGATTTTCCGTAAAGGTCCATTTTGATGAGATCAAGACTATCTACAAAGAACGACCTATAAAAAAGGTCAATAAGATTATTCAGATCGAAGTACCACCCAACCCTTACTGGGCCACAATAGGGCTGACTCTTGAACCCTTACCGTTAGGGGCAGGGTTGCAAATCGAAAGTGACATCTCCTATGGTTATCTGAACCATTCTTTTCAAAATGCCGTTTTTGAAGGGATTCGTATGTCTTGCCAATCTGGTTTACATGGATGGGAAGTGACAGATCTGAAAGTAACTTTTACTCAAGCCGAGTATTATAGCCCGGTAAGTACACCTGCTGATTTCAGACAGCTGACCCCTTATGTCTTCAGGCTGGCTTTGCAACAGTCAGGTGTGGACATTCTCGAACCGATGCTCTGTTTTGAGTTGCAGATACCCCAAGTAGCGAGTTCCAAAGCTATTACAGATTTGCAAAAACTGATGTCTGAGATTGAAGACATCAGTTGTAATAATGAGTGGTGTCATATTAAAGGGAAAGTTCCATTAAATACAAGTAAAGACTATGCCTCAGAAGTAAGTTCGTACACTAAGGGCTTAGGCATTTTTATGGTTAAGCCATGTGGGTATCAAATAACAAAAGACGGTTATTCTGATAATATCCGCATGAACGAAAAAGATAAACTTTTATTCATGTTCCAAAAATCAATGTCATTAAAATAATGGAGCGGTCAGGAAATTTCTATAAGGCAATACGGTTGGGATATATACTTATCTCCATTCTTATCGGATGTATGGCATATAATAGCCTCTATGAATGGCAGGAGATAGAAGCATTAGAACTTGGCAATAAAAAAATAGACGAGCTCCGAAAAGAAATAAACAATATCAATATTCAAATGATAAAATTTTCTCTATTGGGTGAAACAATACTGGAATGGAACGATAAAGATATCGAGCATTACCATGCACGGCGTATGGCAATGGACAGTATGCTCTGCCGTTTCAAGGCCACCTATCCAGCAGAGCGCATCGATAGTGTGCGCAGTCTTTTAGAGGATAAGGAACGACAGATGTTCCAGATAGTCCGGTTAATGGATGAACAACAATCTATTAACAAGAAGATAGCCAATCAAATTCCGGTTATTGTACAGAAAAGTGTGCAGGAACAGTCCAAAAAGCCAAAACGAAAAGGTTTCTTAGGCATATTCGGCAAAAAAAAGGAAGTAACTCCAGCAGTATCAACCACTATCCTTCATTCGGTCAATAGAAACGTAATCAGCGAACAGAAAGTGCAGGATCGCCAATTGTCGGAACAAGCCGACAGCCTTGCAGCTCGTAATGCAGAACTTAACAGACAACTGCAAGAATTGATTTGCCAAATAGAAGAAAAGGTACAAACCGAACTGCAAAGCCGGGAAAACGAAATAGTTGCCATGCGTGAAAAGTCATTTATGCAAGTAGGCGGTTTAATGGGATTCGTTCTTCTATTGTTGTTAATTTCCTACATCATCATACATCGTGATGCAAAAAGCATTAAACAATACAAGCACAAGACAACTGATTTGATAAGGCAACTGGAACAATCCGTACAACGGAACGAGGCACTGATAACGTCAAGGAAGAAGGCGGTACATACTATCACCCATGAACTGCGCACACCGCTGACAACAATAACAGGCTATGCCGGACTGATACGGAAAGAACAGTGTGAGGATAAGTCCGGGCAGTATATCCAAAACATACTGCAATCCTCCGACCGTATGCGGGATATGCTTAACACTTTGCTTGACTTCTTCCGCCTGGACAACGGCAAGGAACAGCCCCGTCTGTCACCCTGCCGGATTTCAGCAATCACGCACACACTTGAAACGGAGTTCATGCCTGTTGCCGTGAACAAAGGGCTGTCCTTGTCCGTGAAGACTGGACACGATGCCATTGTATTGACCGACAAAGAGCGAATAATACAAATCGGGAATAACCTGCTGTCAAACGCTGTCAAGTTCACAGAAGAAGGCGGTGTTTCTTTGATTACTGAATATGATAATGGAGTTCTGACACTGGTCGTTGAAGATACAGGTACAGGCATGACAGAAGAGGAACAGAAACAAGCGTTCGGTGCGTTTGAACGTCTATCAAATGCCGCCGCAAAGGAGGGTTTCGGGCTTGGGCTTGCCATAATGCGTAATATTGTGTCGATGCTTGGCGGAACAATCCGTTTAGACAGCAAGAAAGGGAAAGGCAGTCGTTTCACAGTTGAAATTTCTATGCAGGAAGCTGAAGAACAGCTTGGATATACAAGCAATACACCTGTTTATCATAACAATAAATTCCATGATGTTGTCGCCATTGACAATGATGAGGTATTACTTCTGATGCTGAAAGAGATGTATTCCCAAGAAGGAATACACTGCGACACTTGCACCGATGCTGCGGCACTGATGGAAATGATACGCCAGAAAGAATACAGCCTGTTGCTGACAGACTTGAATATGCCCGATATAAACGGTTTCGAATTGCTGGAACTGTTGCGTTCGTCCAACGTGGGCAATTCACCAACAATCCCGGTGGTTGTGGCAACCGCTTCGGGCAGTTGTAACAAAGGGGAACTATTGGCAAAAGGCTTTGCCGGATGCCTGTTCAAACCGTTCTCCATATCGGAACTGATGGAGGTTTCCGACAGGTGTGCCATAAAAGCGACACCGGACGGGAAACCGGACTTTTCCGCCTTATTGTCCTATGGCAATGAAGCCGTCATGCTGGAAAAGTTGATAACTGAAACAGAAAAGGAAATGCAGGCGGTACGGGATGCAGCAAAAGAAAAAGACCTGCAAAAGCTGGATTCCCTGATCCACCACCTGCGCAGTTCGTGGGAGGTGCTCCGTGCCGACCAACCGCTGAATGTACTTTACGGATTGCTTCGTGGCGATGCTCTCCCGGATGGTGAAGCGTTAAGCCATGCCGTGACTGCCGTGCTGGATAAGGGAGTGGAAATAATACGGTTGGCAGAAGAGGAAAGGAGAAAATACGAAGATGAATAAGACAAAAATAATTGTGGTGGAAGACAACATCGTGTATTGCGAATATGTCTGCAATATGCTGTCACGGGAGGGCTACCGCAATATGAAGGCTTACCACCTCTCAACCGCGAAGAAACATCTGCAACAGGCAACAGATAATGATATCGTGGTTGCCGACCTGCGTCTGCCTGACGGCAGTGGCATAGACCTTTTGTGCTGGATGCGAAAGGAGGGAAAGATGCAGCCCTTCATCATTATGACCGACTACGCCGAAGTTAATACCGCCGTGGAAAGCATGAAACTCGGCTCGATAGACTATATTCCCAAACAGCTTGTGGAGGATAAACTTGTCCCCCTGATCCGTTCCATACTGAAAGAACGTCAGGCAGGACAACGCCGTATGCCTATATTCGCCCGTGAAGGTTCCGCCTTTCAGAAAATCATGCACCGCATAAGGCTGGTAGCCGCCACCGATATGAGCGTGATGATATTTGGTGAGAACGGCACGGGCAAGGAGCATATTGCCCACCTGTTGCATGACAAGAGCAAACGTGCAGGCAAGCCATTTGTGGCGGTGGACTGCGGTTCACTCTCCAAAGAGCTTGCACCGTCGGCTTTCTTCGGACACGTCAAAGGTGCATTTACAGGTGCGGACAATGCCAAGAAAGGATATTTCCATGAGGCGGAAGGCGGCACGTTGTTTCTGGACGAGGTAGGAAACCTCGCGTTGGAAACCCAACAGATGTTGCTCCGTGCCATACAGGAGAGGCGGTATCGCCCGGTCGGAGACAAGGCAGACCGGAATTTCAATGTCCGCATCATCGCTGCTACCAATGAAGATTTGGAGGTATCGGTGAATGAAAAGCGTTTTCGGCAGGATCTTCTGTACCGCCTGCACGACTTCGGGATAACCGTTCCTCCGTTGCGTGACTGTCAAGAAGACATTATGCCGCTGGCAGAGTTCTTCCGTGATATGGCAAACAGAGAGCTGGAGTGTAGCGTGAGCGGGTTCAGTTCCGAAGCACGTAAAGCGTTGCTGACACACGCATGGCCGGGCAACGTGCGGGAACTTCGGCAGAAAGTTATGGGTGCTGTATTGCAGGCGCAGGAAGGTGTTGTCATGAAAGAGCATCTGGAACTTGCCGTGACGAAACCGACCTCTACTGTCAGCTTCGCCTTGCGCAATGACGCGGAGGATAAGGAGCGGATATTGCGTGCGTTGAAACAGGCAAACGGCAACCGGAGTGTCGCCGCAGAACTGCTCGGCATAGGCAGGACAACACTATACAGCAAACTTGAAGAGTATGGACTTAAATATAAATTCAAGCAATCATAGCCCGTAATTCACTGAATTTGGCTATCTTTGCATAACATTTGAGAAAAACGGCGATTGGCAGGAGCTTTTCGCCGCCAACATATAGGATAAGACCGCAAGGCGTTTCAAGCGAAAATCTGGTAAATTTAGTTATATCTCAAAAGTCCACACTGTAATATTTTGTAAACCAATGATTTATATTCCGACATGTTTTTATTAAGGAACAAATTAGGAACAGAAACACAAATTATCGCATTTTCCTGTTTTTTTGTTTGCACTACCTTTCTTTCTCTTCACTTGTTCGTACTTTGAGCATTTTTCCAAACCTTTTTGCTCGATTTTCATTCTTTCGCGAAGAGTTATTGTTTCTGTATTCATTAGCGAAAAATCGCAGCCAAAAGAAAAAAGGAGCTAATCTTTTTTTCAAGGAACATTGTTTTTTGCAAAGGTAGCTATTTCCCTCGAAACACATATACAGGCAGCCCAATATATCTGCCTATATTTAGTTTACTTTAGTTTAGCATATATATAGGCTAATAGACTAAACTAAACCTTTCCCAAACGACCTCCCCATACTTTTATATTTGCAGTCAAAAGAGAAGATAGTCACACCGATATTTTCTCTTTTCGCTGCAATCCCCTTTTATTCCATAGTCCCATTTACAGATTACCCATTGCAGGTGTACTCCCACATTCTTGCATATCGACTTTCAGGCTGCCTGATGAGAATTGTGTCGCAAAGGTACTTGTCATGGCTTTCTTGTATTCAAGGTCACAGCCTGACGGTTCCCGACAAAATCTCCACGCTCCGCTTTGCAGAGGTCGTATTTGGTCGTGAAACCCTGCATAAAGAGCCATAACACCTTTTGAGGCGACATAATTTTCAATCAAGCCCGAAAGTAGCTGAAATGCTAAAAGAGGGAAAAATAAAAAACTTAAAACTTAGGATTATGGCAAATTACGCAACAAACCTTTTCTTCGCAACTACAGAGAATGAACAAGACCTTGATAAAATAGAGGTTTTCTTGAACGACAATTTTGGTGACTGTTATCTTGAACGTGCTGATGACGCTTTGGAGGGCGAGTTTTCTTCTCGTTGGGCTTATCCAGAGGAATTGATAGACGAATTGGTAGCATCTTTAGAGACTAAAGATAGTATCTATATTCGAGTTCTGACATATGAAATGGGATGCGAATATGTTAGCTTTCGGACATACTCACAAGGCAAATGGCATATCAGGTTATGACTGTAAAATGACATGACTATGTACGAATACGAAGAAGATAGCGAAATTATCGGTGCGCACTGCACCCTGCTTACCCCCTATAAAGGCTATACCGAGGGAACAGTTGTCGGCGACTTCGGCAATAAAATAGTGGTACGTCTGAACAGTGGCAAGGAGGTGGTCGAGTACCGTGATGAAGTGATTATTTACGATTAAATACAAGAGCGATGCAACAGGTAGCAATGAAATTCGTCCAATGGGACGTACCCGAATTAGAGAAGCTGAAAGACAGCAGGGTTTACCAATTACGGGAACAACTTGATAACGGAGACAAGTTGAGCCGTGAAGACAAGAACTGGATTACCCGAAACGTGAAAGAGTGCATCCATTTCAAAAGAGGTATCGCATTGATGGGCTACTTCTTTGATTTCTCCGATGTTCTCAAACGATATTTCGTAAAACAGCACGGACATATCGCCGAGTATTACGCCATTGACAAAACAGCGTTGCGCTCTGTCCTGTATGGTCGAATAGAAGACATAGTAGAAGTATAATTAAAATCAAAGAAACATGAAAGCAACGATTGAGCATAGCTTTTGTCCTTATTGTGACGAGGTAACAGAACTCTACTTCCGTATCATCAACACGATTCTTTTCTCCACCGATGAAGCGGAACTGCGTACCGGCATGGAACGCCTACAAGAAAAAACACGCCTTGATGATTATTTCGTCTTCGGCTATGGCAAGCATCATCTATGGGTTTGCCAAAGACGTCCCAGTAATCAAAAAAAGATTTTCGAGCATCGGGTAATCATGGCAGAATTTTGATGATACAGGCAGGAACGGGATAATCTTCCATTCCTGCCATGCCGCATTCCCTTTTTTACATTTATCTCTCTCTTTTGGCTGCGCCATATCCTTTTGTAAAAACCAGCCATTCGTGAAAAGCTGCCGTCCGCTTTTTCCGATAAGCCGGGTTCTTTCCTTTTTCCCTTTTGTCCCCTTTTCTTTCTGCCGGACGGGAACATGGCAGCACCCCGATACCCCGTTCCGCCTTTTGTCGCCACTTCGTTGATATTCCCTTCTGCGGTACCGCAACCTGTTGTCAGTTCAGTGTTCTGTTTGTAGCCACCTCAATTCAGTCCGACCGAATTACACGAAAATCCCTGCCGATTCTGCGGACTTACAGCCGAAACGCGCACCATTGT
>NZ_JABKKK010000019.1:0-15760 GCF_013166535.1 Prevotella sp. PTAC | reverse complement strand
CGGCTCAGCGCCACGTAGGTCTGTCCGTGGGCAAACGAGTGCGACGCGTCGATGATGGCGTGCTCGAAGGTCAGTCCCTGGCTTTTGTGTATCGTGATGGCCCATGCCGCCTGCATGAACTTCGTCAACGCTCTTGAGAAACTCCCCGACACAATCAGCCAGCACCGGGAGCGTGCCGATAAAAACGTGTCGATGTGCCGACCCTCGAAGCCATCTTGTCGCGCACATGGGGCAAAGAAGACGAACTTAAAGCCCTCAAATCCGAACTTGCCGCCCTCGACCGCAAAATCACCGCTGCCCTTGCTGCCAAGAATGAGGAACAGGACGGCGAAGAAAACAAACAGCAGCCCGACACCCAAAGGGTCGAAGTACGTGATAACCAATCTCAGGCTACCGGCCCGAAGGAGACAATGGTTGCGGAACCTGTTCATATATATGCCTCACGTCGTGCTTTCTCCGGATTACGATAGAGAAACTGAACCGGCAGCAGATGAAATAATCAAATGCTGTCGGTTTTGTTTTTGTGACATAAAATCAAAAATGGGCTACAAATTCCATGACTATCTTATTCTGTTCTGAAATTGCCGGATTTACTCCTTTGTTATAAAAATATTGTTCATAGTTGAGGCGAATATCTGCCTGTAATGATTTCTTTCCAAAACTCAATGTAAGACCTCCAGTCAGTCTATGCCTTTCAGGATCATCTACTTTGAGATTGCCGGATTCATCTTTCGTACCTTTGCTGTGATCTGACATATAGTCGTATCTTCCGAGGAATGATATGGAAGTCAGATTTTTTTTCATCGGAAGTCGATATGCGGCAAATGCGTCAACCGCATTTACAGGCGTGAAAGAGCCGTGGGCATAGTGCTTGCGGAGATATTCCGCCTCGATGTGCCATCTCCGGTTTTGCCAGTAGACCCCTGCATCGTACATCATCACGTTCACATCCCCGGCATTTGCCTTCTGGCAACTGAGTGTGATATTAAATTGCCGGGCAATCATTGTCTGCGCCTTGAACGAGAAATTATAGTTGTTGGTCCAGAAATGTTTTTGATTTGTCAGTCCTGAGCCGTTGAATATACCTCCTTCAAGCGTAATGGGCATACGGTCGTTGAATGTCCACGATGCTGATGCCCCTACATCGCGCACATTGCCGACCTGCTTTGCTATGAAAGAACGATTGGCGAAATACTGTAGATGCGGTGAACGATGAGCATCAATGGTAAACGGCACTCTCATCTGACCGAAGGTGAACTTTAACACATCTTTAGGTTGCAGACGTATATATGCGTCAAGCATCTTTATAGTACCCTCGTCCGAAAGGTCTATCTCGGCCTTGTATCTTACAATAGGAATCACCCTGCCTTCCACGCTCAGACGCGCATTGCGTATCTCAAAGCGTCCCTTATCTATTTGAGGCTCATATTCATATTTGGCCCGGATAGTCCCGTGTATTTCCGGGATAAATGGATTTTTATCCTGAGCCACGGCAGACAATGCAAATACTGACAATGCCGTCATAATTAAAATCCGTTTCATGCTGTCATTGGTTTATTGCTTGTTTTAATGTTTTTGATTGCCTGTAGAAAGGAACTGATAAAGGAATGAAGATAATACAAGAGCATCAGATAGGAATATGAGGGGGCTCCTTCATCAAAATCTTCATGGGTCATCCCTTTGGAATGTATGGCGATGCTGTGTTCGATAAAATCTTTCTCCAAGCCCGCATCTCCATTAATCTTCACTGTATCAACATCTGAACTGAGTATGCTGTCAGCTAATTGAGACAGTCGGACAATCCCTCCACGAATTGTTTCGATCTCACATTTGTAAGAGATAGGTATATAGCCATCCGGGGACGTGACAAGATGACGTGTTGTTTCGGCAATCTTGTCCGTAGCCTCAAGCATATATTCACAATATAGCGCAGTCTTGCCGATAATATCATCAGAGTCCGCCGAACAATTCCGGACTTTCTCACTGATTATGTCAATGGTTTCTGACCCGATTCGATGATTCTTGCAAACGGCTATATTGTCATTGTTTGAAAGACATTTCAACGCTTTGTCGATAATCGGACCGCATGACTGCATCGTCACGGTCAAACAAGACTTTCCGACAGGACTATTGGGAATAATACAACACATTTCCTTGATTTTGTGTCTGCGTATATGCCGTCGCAACATAAAGATGATTCCAGTCAGAGCTGTTATCGAGAGAACTGTAATGTACATGATTTATAGAATTTCTTTGATGCAAAGTAACCATATTTATATTTCACGTTTATGTCTGAGATATTAGATAAATATTAAATTTATCAATCAGTTACAATACAAAAAGATGGGAGATATGCACTCCCATCTCAACCTTAGGAACAATCTTTTTTACCTTAGACTTTATGCTGTTGGTACCATAATTTTGGCAGGGCGTGTACGGAAATCTGAGTCGCGCAGCTTGGCAACCGCCCGCAGATATTTCCTTATTGACGATACCATTTCCTGCGTTTCCTGAAGCAGATTGACATAGACATACAGAACAGCCATTGCCGATGTGTCTCCGTCGCGGAGCTGGTCATGCACACGATGATATGTGTCGGAAACAGTATCCTTTATCTCGTCACAGTGTCGGCGAAGAGTGCTTATCATATCTGTATCCCCGCTCCCCATAAGTTTGACGGTATCATTGAACAGTGTACTTATTTGTGTCCGTATCATCTCGTATTCAGTAGTATATTGGGGAGGCAGAGGAAGGAAATTGTTGTCGACATGCTCTTTGCAGACCTCGTTGATGCGGCGCAGGTTGTAAAGTATGCCCATACAGCAGTTGTTGCTGAGATAGAACCAAGTGCTTTTTTCTATCGCCATCTCGCGTGTCAAATGACGCAGACATAGAGTTTCCTTACGGCGGGCGTTTTTAAGTATGGTCTTCTGGCGGGCGAGACTCGATTCCGTCTTGCCGAGAATCCCGGCGCTCTCAGTTATGAAAGCCGATGTTATATCCCGGTATTTTTCCTCGGCATAGGTCATGAACTTCTCTTGTTGTTCCGTGATATACATCATAAGCAATGGCCATGTCTGTGTTTTATCCTGTGTGGATATGATGGTCTGGAACAGCGCGTCACCGTTATCTTCTTCTGTCTTCTTTCTGAATCGACGGTTGCTATTGATGATTATGAATATGGTCAAAGCCGCCAACAGAAGCATCACCCACTGACCGCCATAGTGCATTGCCGCGACAATCAGTCCTGCACCGATAAACGCCGCACCCGCAGTAAGGAACCAACCGCCGATTACGGAAATCACGCCGGTGATGCGGAACACGGCACTTTCCCTGCCCCATGCCCTGTCGGCAAGAGAAGTACCCATAGCGACCATAAATGTTACGAATGTGGTTGACAGGGGCAGTTTCAACGAGGTGCCGAGGGCAATGAGTGCGCCGGCAAGCACGAGATTGACTGAGCCGCGTATGAGGTCGAAAGCCGCCCCTTGATCCATAATGGTCTCATCCACATTAAAACGGTGGTTGAACCAACGGCGTACTTTTATCGGTGTCACACGGCGCACCCATGACAGGAATGATAAAGTCCATCTAACCAATCTTCTGGCGATGCGGGATGAACCGAACATCTCATCGCCACCCTGCTGGCTTCCCAGTCCGATTTCGGTCTTGGTCACATTCCTTGCCTTTTTTGACGTTGCAAGCGAGACCACCATTATGACACCGGCACCTATGAGGAAATATATCGGTGTATTTGCCGGGCCGTTGAGTGAATCCATAAGGAAACCTTTGGAATCCCCTCCGCCGTTAGCCATAAAATCCTGATATGAAGCCAGACCGCTCAAGGGAACACCTATGAAATTCACAAGGTCATTACCTGCGAATGCCACGGCAAGCGAGAACGTGCCCATAAGCACTATGACTTTCAACACGTTGACCTTGCAGATATGGAGCAGTTGCATCAGCAGCGTGAAAACCACGAAACAGGACAGTATTATCAGAGCCGTATTGTTTTTTATCCACGCTTTCAGTTCGGGGGTCATGAATGTAAGATCTTTTGCCCCCTTGATCAGAAGGAAGTAGACAATAGCTGTCGCGCAGATGCCACCGAATATTCCTATCTTCCATTTCAGGTTGCTACGGTAATTGAACGAGAACACCATGCGGGATATGAACTGCACAACCATTCCGAAGAAAAATGCTATCGCCACCGACAGGAATATTCCGAGAATCACCGACAGGGCTTTCTCCGTGTTAAGCAAGTCGTCAAAACCGAGACCGATGCCTCCTGCCATTTTAATCAATGCAACGACAAAGGTGGCTCCCAGCAGCTCGAAAACCATTGACACGGTTGTAGAGGTCGGCATACCCAGCGAGTTGAACACGTCGAGAAGGATGATGTCCGTGACCATTACCGCCATGAAGATGCAGATAAGGTCATAGAACGAAAAATGCTCGGGACGGAAAATTCCGTGCCGGGCAATCTCCATCATTCCGTTACTCATTGCCGCACCGATGAACACACCGATGGAAGCGACAATCAGGACTCTTTTGAATGATGCCGCCTTAGACCCGATAGCCGAGTTCAGGAAGTTGACAGCATCGTTACTCACGCCTACTGACAGGTCAAACACAGCCAGCAGGAAAAGAAAAATTACTACGCAAAGAAACAGTATTTCCATTGTTATCTCAATTACTTATTCAGCCGCAAAGTAACTAAGAAAACATTTCATGATTATTTCAAAATCCTTAACCATTTATTAAAACTGCCGGACTGACAGAGGGTTTAATTGCGGTCAAACCGTATATAGCTCTGTTCGATGGGTTTATATGTAGGGTCTTCCCACAAACGACTTGAAATCATCAGGTCGGCACTGATGCGGTTGCAGGCAATCGGCACGTTGTGGAGCCGGCATTGACGCAAAAGCATCTGAATGTCCGCCTCGTGGGGCTGCGCATTGAGGTCGTCTATCAAGAAAATAGCGAGGTCAATCTCGTTTCTTACCACCATTGCCGCTATTTCGGCGTCACCGCCCATCGGTCCGGAATTCATACATTCGACTTGTGCATATATTCCAGCTTCTGAGAAAGCATTCTTTATAAGCCCTCCAGTCGTGCCGGTACATACCAGCTCATGTTGGGAAAGGTATTGGGCGTTGAATTTTACCCAATCGACCATATCGGCTTTGCGTTGGTCGTGAGCTACAAGCGCGATTTTTAGTTTTGTCTTCATTTTGAGTTTCTTGAAAATGTTATTTTGAACAATAATCCGCCTGAGCATTGAGTTTCAGCGGAGATTTCACCGCCATGAAGAATCACAGCGTTTTTCACTATCGAAAGCCCGAGTCCGGTGCCACCGGCCGCTCGTGACCGTCCCTTGTCAATGCGATAGAACCTTTCAAACAGTTTTGGCAGGTGTTCGGGAGGAACGCCGCATCCGTTGTCGGACAATGCAATTACAACTTTATCGTTGTCGATACTGATTAATTCTATTTTTATTCTTGTTCCTCCACTATAAACAATCGCATTGTCTATAAGGTTGTTGAAAACGGCCTCAAGCAGAGAAGCATTTCCGGCCATGATTACGTTATGAGAAACAAAATTCTCAATCCTTATGCCCTTTGTGGCGGCGATTATCTGTCGGTCCTCAACCACGTCATTTATTATATCCGTGAGATTAACCTGTTCTTTCAATATAGAGGCGCTTCCGTCGTCCATGCGTGTCAGGAGCGAGACATCGGTCAGAAGCCTTTGTAGCCTTTCTGTATTTGTAAGACAACGTTGCAGGAACAATATCTGCTTTTCATCGCTCATATTCCTGTGTGCCAGCATCGTCTCCACGCTGACCCTGATTGATGCGACCGGGGTTTTCAGTTCGTGGTTTATGTTGTTCGTGAGTTGCTTTTTGATGCGTTCCTTTTCAAGCTGTTCATGGAGGGTAGCGCGATGTTCGTTGTCCCTGTCGGCGACAGCCTGTTGCAGACGGGCATAAAGGCGGACAATGTGGTTTGAAATCTCGCCAAGTTCGTCATGGGGGAACGGTTCGGTGTCAGAAATCTGGGCACCGTTTTCTACGTTTTCCGCAAATCTGTTCAGCCTGATTATGTGGAGGCCGACCCTTCGGGTTGCAAAATAGCCAAGTACGCACATGACCAATGTGATAACCCCCATAATCCACAGAAAGCCATAATCGGCCTGCAACAGACCTCTGAATGAAACCGAATACGGCACCGCGGTACGGACAATATAGCCGTCATCGCTTTTTCTCGCCGAATAAAAATAATAGTTGCCGGTACTCTCGCTGTGTCGTCTTACGGCATAGCCCGCCCCATGCCGTAAGGCATCCCGGATTTCCTGACGGTCAAGATGATTGGTTTTCGGCAATGAATCAAGGGTGTTGTCGTAAATGATATGTCCGTCCTCGGAAATCACGCTGACACGGATTTCCCCGAATGGCTTGAATTCGTCAAGTTTTATATCTGGCACATCGTGTCCCTCACCAAGTTCGGTAAGGATATATGTGTTGATAAGCTGCAGTTGCTTGTCAATCTCCTCCGCCTTGAATTCCTTTTCCCTGTGATACTGAAACACGACAAAGCAACCGACCATCAGCAAGGAATATCCAAGAAGCCACACGAACAGCCGCTGCGGATAGGAGAGCTTATTCAATGAACCCATAACCGTAGCCCGAGCGAGTTACAATATTCTTGCCGTAGATGCCGATTTTCTGGCGGATACGGGTTATGTTCACATCTACAACCCTGTCAAGCACCACAACCTCGTCGGGCCATATCTTGTTGAGCAAATCCGTACGGGTGAAAACCTGCCCTCGGTTGGAGATTAGTTTGAGCAGTATCTCAAACTCCTTTTTAGGCATTTTCACCTCCGTCCCGTCAACTGTGCAAGTCTTGTTTTTTGTAGACAGAACAAGCCCCTTGTATGAAACAAGGTCAGAATCAGTCTTGGCAGGTGCGACAGAAGCCGCTGTACGGCGAAGCACAGTCCTTATTCGGGCAAGCACAGCTTTAAGAGAATAAGGCTTCATTATATAGTCGTCAGCCCCGAGATCAAGTCCCGAAATCATATCCTCCTCCGTGTCTTTTGCCGTGCAGAATATGATGGGAACGGAGGCCGTTGCCGGATTCGACTTCATTATGCGTGCCAGTTGAGTCCCGGATATTTCCCCCATCATAATATCAAGGAGTATCAGGTCATAGTCGGCAAGGTTGAGGGCAAGAGCCTCCTCCGCGCTATACGCCATGTCAACCTGATAGCCTTCCGCTTCAAGATTGAATCCGAGTCCGTCACACAGGGCCTCCTCATCATCGACAACAAGTATCTTCTTTTTTGTTTCCATGCCGCAAAATTACTAATAATCGGTTAAATACTATCCTAATGCTCAAAAGTTTAATAAAAGTTTAATGACACAATTTATTTCATAAAATCTAAACAAATCTGATAACCCCATGAAATATTAGTTGGCTAATTTTGCAGCGTGAATCAGAAACAAAACAACAATCACAATGAAAAAAGTAATGTCAACTTTTTTGGTCGCACTTGCTTCAAGTCTGACCATTATGGCGGCTGACAGTCCGAAATACGGACAACTTAAAGGCCGCATCCTTGACAATGAGAAGAACCCGCTGCCGGGGGCGGTGGTTATCATTGACAACAACATGCTGTCGGCGGTTACAGATCTCGACGGCTTTTTCTCGTTTGCCAACCTTTCATCCGGGAATCATAATCTGAAAGTAACTTATATCGGTTTTCTTCCGGTCAGTAAAACAATCGTGGTTTCGGAAGAATCAACGGTTGACGACATAGTAATGTCGGATACATCACGGGAACTGAATGAAGTTGTAGTGACCGGCGTTTTCTCCGGGCAGCAGAGAGCCATAAATGCCCAGAAGAATAATATCAATATAACCAATGTGGTATCTGCCGACCAGATTGGCAAATTCCCCGACTCGAATATCGGAGACGCTCTGAAACGTATAAGCGGTATCAATGTGCAGTATGATCAGGGCGAGGCCCGTTTCGGTCAAGTACGCGGCACTCCGGCTGGGTTCAGTTCAGTGACAATCAACGGGTCAAGACTGCCATCGGCCGAGGGAGACACTCGCAATGTCCAGCTTGACCTTATACCGTCCGATATGATTCAGGCAATAGAGGTCTGCAAGACACTTATGCCGGATCAGGACGGCGATGCCATCGGCGGTTCCATCAACCTCGTTACGAAAAATTCGCCACACAGATTTACTGTCGGAGCCGTAGCGGGAACAGGCTACAACTGGATAAGCCGTAAGGCGCAGATGAATTTCGGACTCACTCTCGGTAACCGTTTCTTCAATGACCGCTTCGGAGTGATGCTTGCGGCCTCCTATAATAATGCGCCAGCCGGATCATATAATACAGAATTTATATGGGAAAAGGATGACGACGGCAAAATCTATGTCAACGACTATCAGATAAGGCAGTATTATGTCACACGAGAGCGACAGAGCTACTCATTGTCGCTCGACTGGAAGTTCAATGACTTCAACAAGGTCTGGTTCAAGGGTATTTTCAACAACCGCAATGATTGGGAAAACCGTTACAGGACAACACTCAAAGACATTACGCCCGAAGGGAAAGCCGATGTGCGTGTCCAGACAAAAGGAGGTTCGGGTGACGAACGAAACGCCCGTCTTGAACGACAACGGACAATGGATTTCACTTTGGGAGGTGAAAACCGTATAGGCATCCTTGGCATGGACTGGAAACTGGGATATGCACGGGCTACGGAGAAACGCCCGAATGAGAGATACATCGACTACCGTCTCAAATCGCAGATGTTCAGTTTTGATCTGAGTAATCCGAGAGAGCCATTTGCCACTCCCGACGAAGGATATACAATGACCTTGAATGATGACTTCTCGCTCAAAGAGCTTACACAGCAGCAGGAGGATATTGTGGAGCAGGACTTCAAGGCGGCACTGGATTTCAAGGCTCGACTTAGCGAACGCTCAAAAATCAAGTTCGGATTCAAGTTCGTGAACAAGACAAAAGATAAGGAGATAGACTATTACGAATACACTCCGCTTGACAAAAAGGCATTTAACACAGATGCGCTTGCACATACCACAGACCAAAGTACCGACAGATTCATGCCTTCCTCAAAATATCAGGCCGGCACATTTGTTGACAAGAAATTTCTTGGCTCCCTCAATCTTGACGATTCCAATTTGTTTGAGCGAGAGCAAATTGCAGAGGAACTTGCGGGCAATTTCCATGCGAGGGAGAATGTGGCATCAGGTTATGTGCGTATTGATTCCAGACTTTCCGACAACCTTAACTTTATGGGCGGTCTGCGTGTCGAGAATACATCACTGCGCTACATCGGCAGAAATTACGATGATGAATCCAACAGTGTCTCCAAGACCGAGCCTGAGACTTCAAATTATATAAATTTCCTCCCCTCATTATTATTGAAATGGGACATCAACAAGGATTTCATGCTGCGTGCCGGTTATAACCAGTCCATATCCCGGCCAAAATATTCCGCCCTCGTCCCGGGTATGAATATCAAACGTGGCGACAATGAGATAAGGATTGGCAATCCCGGTCTTAAAGCGACTACCTCACATAATTTAGACCTCAACGCTGAATATTACTGGAAGTCAATCGGTCTGGTTTCAGCAGGAATTTTCTATAAAAGAATAGAAGGCTTCATCGTGGACGAAGTGGCATACAACAAGGAGTATCAGGGTACTGTCTGGACTAAGTTCACACAACCTAAAAACGGTGGAAACGCTAATCTTTTCGGAGTGGAAATGGCATGGCAGCGCGATTTCAGTTTCATCACACCGGCGATGAAGTGTCTCGGACTTTACGCTACATACACCTATACCCACTCACGCATTACCGACTTCAACTTCGAGGGTCGTGAAAACGAGAAAGGCCTTAGCTTGCCCGGTTCTCCCGAGCATACAGCCAATCTCTCGCTATATTTCGACAAGTGCGGTTTCTCTGCAAGAGCCTCATTCAACTATGCCTCGGCATTTATCGACGAAATGGGCGCAAGTTCGTTCTACGACCGATACTATGATGCCGTGAAATATCTGGACCTGAACGTCAGCTACACATTCGGGCGCAAAACAAAAATAACCGTATATGCCGACTGCAATAACCTCCTCAACCAGCCTCTGCGCTATTATCAAGGTAGCAAGGACTACACGATGCAGCAGGAATATTACGGAGTGAAACTCAACGGCGGTGTAAAAGTAACATTCTAAAAATACAAAACAATGATTCGTAAATTACTTATCGCGGCTTTGGCTCTCATCCCCTCTTTTGGAGCCATTGCCCAGACTGAAATCGCCAAAGGCGACGTGAACCTGATGGTAGTGTCAGACCTCGGACGTAATGGTCACTATGACCAGAAGCCTGTTGCCGCGACGATGGGCAGAATTGCAGAACAAATAGGACCCGATGCTATTCTTGCTCTTGGCGACACACATCACTACGGTGGAGTGGAGAGTGTGACAGACCCCTTGTGGATGACCAACTATGAGCTTATCTACGACCACCCGGAGCTTATGGTGAACTGGTATCCCGTCTGCGGAAACCATGAATATCGCGGTAACACTCAAGCGGTTATTGACTATTCCGGCATATCCCGCCGTTGGGAGATGCCTGCAAGATATTACACCAAGACCTTTGAAGATGACGGGACAACTGTCAAGGTGGTATTTCTCGACACTACTCCTTTGATTGACAAATACAGGAAAAAGACCGACACATATCCCGATGCTGTGAATCAGGATACCGAAGCCCAGTTGCAATGGCTCGAAAAGACTTTGACAGAGGCGACGGAAGACTGGATCGTTGTGGTCGGTCATCATCCCATCTATGCCTATACCGACAAGTCGGAATCTGAGCGAACAGATATGCAGAAGAAAGTTGACACAATTCTGCGGAAGCACAATGTGGACATGTATATCTGCGGTCATATCCACAATTACCAGCACATCCGCCGCCCGGCTTCAAAAATCGACTATGTGGTCAACACATCCGGCTCCCTCACACGGACTCCGAAAGAAATCGAGGGCACCATATTTTGCAATGATTCTCCCGGATTCTCCGTCCTGACCGCCGACAAAGAGAATCTTAAACTGAATTTGCTCGATAAAGAAGGCAAAACCATACATGTGGTAAGCCGCACCAAATAATACATGGCTTATGTGATATTCTGACAAATAACTACAAAACTCAGATACGTTTCATGCTCTTTCATGGAACGTATCTGACTGTGTATTTTAATAATCTAAATTTATCTAACAATGAACAAAATCCTCATTGTAGATGCCTCCGACTCCGACCGTCGGCTCATGGTTGGCTTGCTTACGCGAGCCGGCTACGAGCCGATAGCAGTCGAGACGATGGAGGCTGCAAAAGACGAGGTGGAGAAACTTCCACCCGGCGCAGTGATTGTCACGGCAATGAAATTCATCCGTGGCACAGCGCAGGAGTTAATCAACTGGCAGAAGCGCAAGGGATATAAATTCCCCGTAATTGCCATAGTGGACAACCTCAATCCGTTGGAGATCGCCGACGTGATGAAAGACGGCGGTGCCGTCAACATCATTCAGCGTCCGGCAATGGACAAGCAGCTTGTTGAAACAGTGGGCAGGTATGCAAGACCGGGCAGAACAATGCTGTTACTCCCTGATGAGCTTATCCCATGCCAAAGCGAGGCATTTGCCGGGATTGAACGGGCAATAAGAAATATTGCCGCGACGGATGTCAATGCAGTCATCTTCGGCGAATGCGGCTCAGGAAAAGAGCAGATCGCAAAAGAGATTTACAGGCTAAGTTCGCGGTCGCAAAAGCCTTGCACCGTCATAGAAGCCGGTGGCGCGGCACTTGTCGGCAACCACGACCCTGCAAATCTGCGCAGTGAAGTCCTTAACTGTATGGAAGGATACTTCAAAAAGGCTGACGGCGGTACAATCATCATCAAGAACGTGCAGTTGCTGAACTTCGAGAAACAATCGGTGCTTCTTCACATACTTGAAAACGAGCATCCGAATGTGAGGGTAATCTGCACCGCAGACCCCGAACTTCGCCGTATGGTGTCTGAAAAGACGTTCCGCCCTAATCTGTTCTACATTCTACGCCCGGTTGACATAACAGTGTCGCCATTACGGGAGGTGACCGAAGACATCGTGCCGTTGTCAGACTATTTCCTGACACATTTTGCCCACAGCAAAGAACAGCACAGGAAAAAGCTCGATGCCTCGGCAATCAAAGCGTTGAAGTTGCACCCGTGGCCTGGCAATGTAAGGGAACTGAAAGATACCGTCCTCTATGCCGCATTCCATTCAAAGACAGATTTATGTTTCAAAGCCGGAAGCGTGACTACGCAAAATAGTGTGTATCAACGCAAAGCAATCTTATTCGGTGGACTTTTTCGGTCGGAATCTTACTCCACCGAATTGGCCTGTGAAAGTTGCTGTATTCTGCGTAAAAAGGGGAGGTGGGTAGAAACTAAAAATCCCCGATAACTGCTGGTTATCAGGGATTTTCTTCGATTTCCATCTTTGATTAGTGATCCGCTTGGGGCTCGAACCCAAGACCCCAACATTAAAAGTGTTGTGCTCTACCAGCTGAGCTAGCGGATCTAAACTTTTCTGTTTCTAAAAAGCGAGTGCAAAGGTACAATGTTTCTTTGAAACCAGCAAATTATTTTTGCATTTTTTTTTGTTTGACTTTGTTGTTTTTTATTTTTAAGTCGTTTTTATTCGCATATGTTAGTTAATAAGTGCGAAATAACGAATTAACTTTAATCAGTCAGGGATGGTGTCAATAAATACAACCTCTTATAATATTTGATTTTATAAAGTGATTGTTTTGTCAAAACGTTTTTCCGTGCATACGCTTAAATCGTTTGTAATAAACTTCCCATTGTGAAATAGCGAGAATATTGTGGCAGGGGTGGGAGAGAGTTGTGCCTGTTCGGCAGTTTCCAGTTTTATGATTTTCAGAGGGATGTTTCTTGTTCCGGCAATAACTTTCAGCATACCATTTACATAATAGTCAGTAAACGGGCATCTGTTTGAGTAGTAAACGACCAATCCTTGTTTGTCAGGGCATTCCCCGTTCTTTACGCAGTCATTAAAATGCGGAAGGGTGCAATTGTCGTCAAACGTCATTGCAAGTAATGAAAATCCGTTGGACAGTTTTTCTATTTCCTTGAATCCATGTTTCCGCAACCACTTGGTATCGCTCATAAAATGGCTCTTTTTTTGTTCCTACCACCGTTGCCAATCCGTTTTTCTGTAGCTTTTTCGCATCCTCTATAACAGATTGCAGTAAATTGTATCCATGTCCGTGTCCTTTATATTGTCCGGAAACCCAGAAACAGTTAATCATAAGATAATTCGGAGCCGTCACAGGAATCCAGGCATATTCTGCCGGAACGTATTCGATAAAAACCTTGGCCCGTGCGTCGAGTCGTCTGAAAACATATCCGTTTGGAAACTCTTTTTTCAACCATTCTTTTTTGAGTTGATATCCCTCCGAGCATTTCTTGTCTGAAAATGCGCAACAGATATGTTCCTTATCTATATTCTCTGTTGTTAGGATGGTGTATTTAAGCTCGGTATTTTCCATGTCAGTTGTTATTAAAATATCTATTCATTATTGTTCCACTGCTATTTTAATTTTGTGAAGATTCCAAATAGAAACGCAACGTTTTTCGTGATGGCTTAGCTCTAAATCTATGAGAAACACTGCGTGCCCTAAGCGGTGGGGCGTATCCCCGTAAGTGTCCGACTGCAATATAAAGGAAATGGCTGGCTTATTACGCGTTTTAATTATATATGTCTATCGTAAATTGTACTCTTATCTAACTATTTTATAAATGTGAGCGCAAAGGTATTAAATAAAAATCATACCACCATAGGTTCACCCGAAATTTTGGTGGTACGATTGCGGATAATCATATTTTTTTTTGTTGCCTTGACGGGTGTAACGTGTTGTCGTGTGACGGTCTTTGGCAATGGACCATATCGGTTCCGCATGGTTGACAGGATGTTCACGAGGTAGGGTGTGTAATAATAAAGTCACGGATTTAACACTTTTATTTTCATCGGAATAGAAAATAAAAACGATACCTATCGCTATACGCAGTGCGATACGCCTCTTTTGAAAAACCGGCGAAAAGCGTTGTTTTCCGCAACGGGATTACCCGTTGGAGTCCGTTTGGTTGCTTATTGCGTCGCGTTTAGCGTCCCGTTGGCTTCCGTTTAGACGCTAAACGCAGGGCAACGGGACGCTAAACGGAAAAAAATCTGTCGGGTAGGTGAGGTGGAATCGGTCGTAAAATCGGGTGTGGCTGACGTATTGCGTTGACACACAGGTGCTTGTGTGTAAAGACTCAAAACTCGCGTATTTTCGGCCGCAGGATTTTAATTTCAAAACGGACGTTTTTTGAAGCGTATTTTGTCATGTTTATTCCTAATGTGTGTATGCCTGTCACGGTGTTTTTGGATGGTGCCTGTCGCGAGATGAAGAAAATAGGGACGATGTCCAACCTGCCGGAAAATGCGGTGAATATTCGCGGTAGATAGTATATATATTGGAAATTAAGGGGTGGAGATTGGGAAGCGTCCCAATTGTCACTTCTCAATCTCCGAAATATACCTTCCTCACAATCCTTATCTCATCGTATGACACAGCCTGGCTTACCGCTTCTTTAATCTGTGTTACCGACATGTCTTGCGGGTGTGTGCGGGCGTGGTTTCTGATTTCATCTATGTGCTCCTGAGGCACCAGCTGCTCTATCGGCAGAGTGCCCCGTTCCACATATTGCGCCAGGTGGTTGAATACGGTGCCCGGTGTCAGCCGGCGCTCGGCGGCAATCCTGTCGACAGCCATTCCCGATATGAACATGTCATAGCTAATCTTTGCCGTGGGTACTTTGGGTTCTTTGGGCGCTTTGGTGGGCTTGGTCTTGCGTGCGCGGCCTTTTGCGGCAGTGTCTTCCATTTCGTCGCCGAGCAGTATCTGTGCTTTGCGTCGCAGGTAGTCGCCCGTGGCGAACACCGTTTCCGTATCGCCCGCATATTCGAATAACTTTGTTTTCAGGTCAAGCTCGTCGCCGAGAGCCGCCCGCCGGTCGGCGAACCGGTCGGCGACGAGCTTGTTGCCCGTGTCGACGCGTGTCTTTGCGAAAAGTGTTTTCATGGATTCGAGCCGCCCGGCGAAGTAGCCGGCCGCCTTGTGCACACGCTCTTGCAGCAGCGGGTGGGTGGTGTCGGGATTGGTGTCGAGCAGGCATCGGTATTGCTCTCCGAATTTCGACGCCACGCCGGCCAGTTCGGTCAGCGTGTTCTGCATGGCCGTGTATTCGGTGAGCAGGGTGTGGTGCTTGTTGTAGAAGTGCTCGGTGAGCGTGCGGGTGACCATCTCGGCGGCCTGCCGCAGCATGGTGAACGAGAACAGCTCGTCGAGTATCTGCACCACATAGGCCCGTTCAAGGCGGCTCAGGGTGTCGGCGGTAGGGCGGTTGGCTTCGGCCTTGCGTATGAATTCGCTCACCGTGCCGTCGCTTATCACCGCCTCGCGGCCCAGCGGGGCGCCCAGCACCATGCCTTCGAGCGACTTGCATCGGCTCAGCGCCACGTAGGTCTGTCCGTGGGCAAACGAGTGCGACGCGTCGATGATGGCGTGCTCGAAGGTCAGTCCCTGGCTTTTGTGTATCGTGATGGCCCATGCC
>NZ_JABKKK010000018.1:0-19461 GCF_013166535.1 Prevotella sp. PTAC | reverse complement strand
CTGGCTGAAATCCTGAAAGCCCAGACACACGGCAACCTTGTTGCTTCGCGCGGTGGCGATAAGGTTGTCCAGCCCCTTGAAATATATCGTCGGTAGTTCATCTATAATGACCGACGACTTCAGCATACCTTTCTTGTTTATGAGTTTCACGATACGGGAGTTATAAAGACCGAGAGCCGCACCGTAGATATTCTGGCGGTCGGGGTTGTTGCCCACGCAGAGGATTTTCGGCTCTTCGGGATTGTTGATGTCCAGCGTGAACTCGCTGTCCGACATCACCCAGTAGAGCTGCGGGGAAATCATCCTTGAAAGCGGTATTTTCGCCGATGCTATCTGCCCCATCAACTGCTCCGCAGCCCCTCCGAGCCATGCGTCCATGAATGGCGAGAGGTAGTTTTCCAGTTCGGGATAAGAGGTCAGAATAGGGAAAATATCCTCGTAACGGCGGTTCAGGAACTCGATTGCATGGGGGAACGTGCAATACTTGCCGTTCTGATAAATTTTCAAATACCATATAATACTGGCAAACAGAATGATAGGCGATTCCACGAAGAAGTCGCCCTGCTTTTGCACCCACGACTTATTCAAGTTGAGCATTATGGTGTACGCGCTTTCGTAAGCGTCCGTGATATCCTCCATGAAATCCGGGTGGATGGGATTGCAACGGTGCGAGCGTCGCGGGTCGTCGAAGTTTATCACATAGAACTTCGGCTTCACCTTGTAGCCCTCCGGGTGGTTCAGTAGATGGTTGTAGGCTATCGTGGACAAGTCGCTGAATTTGAAGTCGTACACATACATCGAAAAGCCCTTTTCTATCTGCTGCTTGATGAAATTGTTTACCACCGCATAGGATTTACCACTGCCCGGCGTACCCAATACGATGGAAGCCCTGAAGGGATTCACGACATTGATCCAGCCGTTGTTCCAACGCTTTTTGTAGTAGAAGCGTGTGGGCAGATTGACCGAATACTCGCTTTCGATAAGCCGTGTTTCCTGCATGAAACTCTCGTTCTCGTTGTTGAACACGTCATCCATCAGGTTGTGCTTCAACAGGCGGCTCATCCACAGACCGCCCATCAGCAGGCAGACATAGCCCGCTCCGACGGTCAGGACATAAAGCCCCGTCACCGCTTCAACCGGCAACGGCAATGCCAATATCCACCAGTTGAGAAAGAACAGCACGAACCCTGCGGCAAGGGCCGCCCAGATTCTTCTCCAAGTGATTTTCTCTCCCTTGACGCCCTTTGTCCCCAGACAGGACAGGGCAAGCAGAAGAACGGCAAACAGTTTCGTGTACAGGATGGAACGGAACAGCCCCGCCGTGCGGTTGAAGTTCATCAGTATTCTGTCCACCACGCCGATGTCCACACCCCAAAGCCGGATGGCTTCATAGCAGAACCAGTACACGTTCATGACCACTAAAATAATACTCACGGCACGCAGAAAATCCATGATTTTCGCCAATGCCCTCAAATCGTCTTCTTGTTGTGACATACATTGTTTTTTTTGATTGTTGATACTTTCGGTTACATTCCCAAGCCCTTGCGCTTCTTCTTTTTCCTCTTGCGCCGCATCGCACGGATGAAGGCTTCCTCCTCGGCGTCCACCGCCGGACCTTCGGAAGTGAGCAGGCCGACACCGCCCGCCATGCTTTCATCGTCGGATGCGCTCTGTCCGCGCATATCCTTCCCAGCTTCCACCGGAACGGAAAGCGGAACGGGCGGCAGTCCGGCGTAAGGCAGCGTGAAGTGTTCCTGCAAGGCATTGGCGGAAAGTTCCTTGCCCATGCGCGAGCCGTTCAGCACGCAGCCCGTGCGGTGGTCGATGAACGTGGCTCCGTAGATGCGCCCTTCCTCCGTGTAGCGCAGCACGGTGTCGATGCCTTTCCCTTTGAGCGTGGCAACGAACTTATCCTTGTCATACGTGCCTTCCAGCACGGAAAGGACAGTGCGTTTCGTCATTCCGGCGAGTTTCCTGTCCTTGATCTCCTGCTTGGAACGGGCAAACTTCCTCTGCACGGCTTCATAGCCGACGGATTTCCCGAAGAGCGAGGATTTGAACGGATTACCGACTTTGTTGCCCATGTCATCCGTGACGGAATAGACCAGCCCGTGATACTCGCGTCCGCGCACATTGCCGTGCGCTTCCTCCACCGTCATATTATATAAGGAAAGGAGTGCGCGGTATTCGCCCATCGTCTGAAAACGGTACTGCCCGTTCAGAACCTTGACAATATTCCCCGCCTGCTTCTTCACGTCGCCCGCAGAGGCGTCCACCTTGCGCAGCGGCGTGTCAAGACGGCGGTTCTTGCGTTCCGCATCGTGCAGTCCGTATTTCTTCTCCAACTCACGGGTGATCTGCTTGCTACGATAGTAGTTGTTCTTGTCACTGATACATTTCCCGTTCTCGTCCACCCGCACGGTCACGATGTGCAGGTGGTGGCGGTCAATGTCCTCGTGCTTGAAAACAAGGTAAGGCTGGTTGCCGAAACCGAGTTTTTCCAGATACTCGCGGGCTATATCCTGCAATTCCGCATCGGTCAGCACGTCATCGGGATGTGGGTTGAGCGAGATATGCACCACCGGCTTCTCCACTTTCATCTGTGGCGGCAGAAAGGTGTGGAAGCCCTCCATTGCCTTGTTGATGTCCACCGTTCCCGAACCGTCATTATAGATACGGTTGGTAGTGAGCAGCCGCCCTTGCGCCTCGTTGATCTTCTCCCCGTTGTAGGCAATCGCGCCGTACAACGAGCTGCCTACACTGATTTTTGCGACCATTTCGCCTCCATTTCCCTTGAAAGTTCCACAATCCGGCGGCTCAGTTTCACGAGTTCGACGGTCTGTTGCTCCAGCTTGTAGAGCAACGCCATCGCCTTTTTCTCGGAAAAATGCAACCTCAGTTCCTTCACGACTTGGTTGTAATTTGTACCTATTGCGCGGAACTGCGCGTGAAAATCGGACAGTCTGGTGTAGTAATCCACCAGCGTCTTGTCCACTTTCAGCACCTTGAACGGCTGCCCGAAGAAGTGCGCCTTCAGGAAAACCGACTTGGCGTAAACGCCCGACTTCTCGAACATGGAGAGGAAACGGTTGTGTTCCTCCTCGCTGAAACGGACGGTGTAGCGGAACACCGCCGGATCGAGTTTGGGATTTCTCCCGCCTTTGTTTCTTCTTTTTTCACTCATATTACTTTGGATTTAGCGGATTGGCGGCATAAGCCGCCGCTATGGGTCACAGACACCGCAGGTTTGAGAGGCTTCCCGACTTCGGAGGGTAAGCCCGCCCCCTGCAAGGGCAAGGCGTTTTCGTGGCTGCTCAAAATGTTTTGAGCGGCTGAAAATATACCTTGCTATGTTCAGGTGAACATAAAAATCCGTCGGGGACGGATTGGGGGAATGCCTTTCAAACTCCGGGCTGCGCCACCTGCGGCGAACCCTGCCGTTCAGGGGCAAAGTTACGCCCTTAAAGCGGTATCGGACAGAGGCTTGACCCGGTCAATGGCTGCCAACCGGCGCAACATGCTGCCACTTGCCGGAGAAGTGATACAAGTTCCGGAATATACTTGTTTATTTGCAGCATGATTCAAGAAACGAACGATTTGAAGATATGGAAAAAGGAACTTTCAGATACCCGGCAAACCGCTTAGGCGGACATTTGCAAAACCGAATATCCGCACTGCCGGATACCCGGTTTTACAACAACGCGGTGATTCACGGATTCAATGACTTCATGACGCAATGCCGTCATTCACCGGTTATCCGAATCCCGGCTTCACCGTTGAAACGGATACGTGACGGACCGCCCGGATAATGATTCGCGGACGCGGATATATACGTCACCGCTTCCGTACAGGAACAGGAAAAAAATTCATCAACCATTAAAAGCAATAGAACCATGAGTAATGAAATCTTCGTTGCATTCGCAACACAAAAGGGAGGCATCGGCAAATCCACCGTCACGGCTCTTGCCGCCAACTACCTCCACAACGTGAAGGGCTACAATGTCGCCGTCATAGACTGCGACGACCCGCAACACAGCATCCACGGTCTGCGTGAACGTGAAACGAAACTTATTGACGAGAGCCTCTATTTCAAGGCACTCGCGTGCGACCACTTCCGCAAGGTCAGGAAGAACGCCTACCCGGTCATCAAGAGTAACTCACAGGACGCCCTCGACGATGCCGACAGGATGCTCGTCAGCGAGGAGGTGAAACCCGACATCGTGTTCTTCGACATGCCGGGCACGCTCCGTAGCGACGGCGTTGTCAAGACGCTCTCCCAGATGGACTACATCTTCACGCCCATGAGTGCCGACCGCTTCGTCGTGGAAAGTACCCTGCAATTCGCCGCGATGTTCCGTGACAACCTAATGACGACGGGACAGGCGAAAACAAAAGGTCTTCACCTGTTCTGGACGATGGTGGACGGCAGGGAGAAGAACGGGCTGTACGACCTGTATGAAGATGTGATTGCCGAAATGGGACTGTCGGTCTTGTCCACACGCCTGCCCGACAGCAAGAAATTCCGGCGCGACCTCTCGGAAGAACGCAAGGGCGTTTTCCGCTCGACCATCTTCCCGATGGACACGTCCCTGCTGAAAGGGAGCGGCATCCGTGAGTTCTCGGAAGAGATTGTCAGCATCATCAAACCGCGATGAACATGGGCAGCAGGAAAGTGAACACCGAAGGCATCGACGAGGAACTGTTGATAGCCTCTATCGGCAGGCGCAAGCAGGACGGAACCCTGTACCGCGCGCAGGAGCCGCCCGCGCCGGCCCCCGAAGAAGAAAGCGTTCCCGAATCGGAACAGCCGTCCGCACCGTCACCGGCAAAGGAGAAACCGCTGAAAGACAGCGGACGCCGCAAACGGCAGGAGGACGACTACACCGGACTGTTCCTGCGCCGCAACGAGATAAAGACACGCCAGTGCGTCTATATCAGCCGCGACGTACACAGCAAGATTCTTAAAATCGTTAACGACATCGCCGGGCGGGAAATCTCGGTAGGCGGCTACGTGGACACCGTGCTGCGCCAGCATCTGGAACAGCACAAGGAGAAAATAAACGAACTGTACAGGAAACAACGTGAAGACTTAATATGAATATGGATATGAATCAGGAAAAGAACCAGAAAAACAGAAATCCGCATCATGACGGCGGAAGTATGCTTGCCCAAGTGCAGGCGAGTGTGGAAATCCTGTCGCCCGTGCCGGTAGGCTGCAAATGCGGCGAAAAGGACTATGAACGGCTTTTCATCCGTGAACCCGAAGTGAAGGCGCGGGAGGGGAAGATGGCGTATGTGCGCCCGGAGTACCACGACCGTATCATGCGCATCACCCGTGTGATCGGGCATGACCGGCTGTCGCTGTCCGCCTACATCGACCATGTGCTTACGCACCACTTCAACCAGTGCGAGGAGGCGATAAAGAGCCTTTACGCCCGGAATTACAATTCAGTATTTTAACCGTCAAAAAGAAACAGACATGAAAAGAAAAAAGAATGACTATCGCGCCTTCCTGAAAAAATCAGGCATCAAGGCGAGAGAGGGAAAGCAAGTGTACATCAGTTTGGCAAACCACAGCGTGATAACCGAAATCACCTATTTATTAGGTAAAGGAAATCTGACCATCGCCGACTATCTGGACAATGTGCTTAACGAACATTTCCAGACACACCGTGCCGAAATCAACCGTATGTTGGACTCAGTCCCCAAAGTAGAGCTATGAGCATGACGATGATTCTCCTGACTGTATCGGTGGGCTGTAACCTGTGGTTCCTGTTCCTGCTGCTCTACGACCGCATCATGGAAACGAAGCTCGTCCGCTTCCTTAGAGGCATTGCCGGACTGTGGAGGTCGTTGGGCGGCACGACGGTAAAGCAGGAAACAGTACGGGAAACACCACCCGCAGAAAAACCGGACATCATCGGCAAGAGCCGTTTCAGGATGGCATCGACCCGGACAACCGCTGCCATACCGGCGCAAGAAGCTGCCACTTCGGAAAAAGGCATTGGGCTGGCGGAAGAAGACGCTACTTTTGACGACGGAAACGCGGAAGCCGTGTACCGTCCGGCACAAGTCCCGGAAGAGAAGTTCGACGAAACCTTCACGAGCATGCAGCCTTCGGAACTGGAGTTCGGAGAGGACGAACCGGAAGAGAATGGTCCGAATCTGCCACGGGCTTCAGGCAACAGCTTCGACGAGATAGACGATGCCGTCAAGACCGCCAAGAATCCGCAGGCGACAACGGCGGAACAGGACCGGGCAGCAAAGGTCTTCACCGACATGGAAGGGACGGAACTGTACGAGAAACTGATGGCAGGCTCGACAGAACTGAGCATCCGCATCAAGGGGCTTATTGAAATCCGGCTGAAGAAACCGGACAAGGAATTTACCGTCCCCGACAATATCGAGGATTTCGACATCCGGAAGTATGTGTAACGAAAGACGATAGAAAAAATGAAAACGTAAGACAACATCACACCACGCGGCACGGCGGTACAAGGTACGGCCCGTCCGCAACGGACCCTCCCAAGTCCGTGGAAACAAAGGGAGAATCCACTAAACCAAAGTAAAGTAATCAAGTATCAACCGCCCGAAAAAGGACCATCCACCCTTTGGACGGCACAAAACAAGAACAGTTTATGAACAAGAACATCAGACAAAAGTTCATCATCTCTGCGGCACTTCTGGTTGCCGCAACCGCCTCCGCCTTCGCGCAGGGAAACGGCATGGCGGGCATCAACGAAGCCACCTCTATGGTGAGTTCCTATTTCGATCCGGGAGTGAAACTGATTTACGCCGTCGGTGCTGTAATCGGTCTTATCGGAGGCGTAAAAGTGTACGGAAAATTCTCGTCCGGCGACCCCGACACCTCGAAGACCGCCGCAAGCTGGTTCGGAGCGTGCATTTTCCTGATTGTCGCCGCGACTATCCTGCGTTCATTCTTCCTTTAATAAACAATGTATGGCTGAATACCCGATAAACAAGGGTATCGGCCGTCCGGTCGAGTTCAAGGGTCTGAAGGCACAATACCTCTTCATTTTCTGCGGAGGTCTGCTGGCACTCTTCATCCTGTTCGTCATCCTCTACATGGTCGGCATCGACCAGTGGGTATGTATCGGCTTCGGCGCGGCATCGTCCTCCGTCCTCGTATGGCAGACCTTCGCGCTGAACGCACGGTACGGCGAACACGGGCTTATGAAGCTGGGAGCGGCACGGAACCATCCCCGATACCTTATCAACCGGCGGCGGATCACCCGATTATTCAAACGGCAACGAAAGGAAGAAACGACATGAGAAATACATCCAAAATGACGACACTGGAAAACAGGTTCCCGCTATTGGCGGTGGAGCATGGCTGCATCATCTCCAAAGACGCCGACATCACGGTGGCTTTCGAGGTGGAGCTGCCGGAGCTTTACACCGTGACGGGCGCGGAGTACGAGGCGATACACGGCTGCTGGTGCAAGGCTATCAAGGTGCTGCCGGACTTCTGCGTAGTCCACAAGCAGGACTGGTTCATCAAGGAACGCTACAAGCCGGAACTGCAAAAGGAGGACATGAGCTTCCTGAGCCGCTCCAACGAGCGTCACTTCAACGAGCGTCCGTACCTGAAGCACACCTGCTACCTCTACCTGACCAAGACGACGAAGGAGCGCAACCGGATGCAGAGCAACTTCAGCACGCTGTGCCGGGGGCATATCATCCCGAAGGAGCTGGACAAGGAAACCGCCGGGAAGTTTATGGAGGCCGCCGAACAGTTCGAGCGCATCATGAACGACAGCGGCTTTGTCAGGCTGCGCCGGCTCTCCACCGACGAGATTGTCGGCACGGAGAAGTCCGCCGGGCTGATAGAGCGTTACTTCTCGCTTATGCCCGAAGGGAATGCGACCTTGCAGGACATCGACCTCTCGGCAAGGGAAATGCGCATCGGCGACAACCGCCTGTGCCTGCACACCCTCTCCGACGCGGAGGACATGCCCGGAAAGGTGGCTACCGACATCCGCTACGAGAAACTCTCCACGGACAGAAGCGACTGCCGCCTCTCCTTTGCCTCCCCGGTGGGGCTGCTGCTCTCCTGCAACCACATCTACAACCAGTATGTGCTAATAGACAACAGCGAGGAAAACTTGCAGAAGTTCGAGAAGTCCGCAAGGAACATGCAGTCGCTCTCCCGCTATTCGAGGAGCAACAGCATCAACCGCGAGTGGACGGACCGGTACCTGAACGAAGCCCATTCCTACGGGCTGACCTCGGTGCGGGCGCACTTCAACGTCATGGCGTGGAGCGACGACGCGGAGGAACTGAAGCATATCAAGAACGACGTGGGCAGCCAGCTGGCAAGCATGGAGTGCGTGCCGCGCCACAACACCATCGACTGCCCGACGCTCTACTGGGCGGCGATGCCCGGCAACGCGGCGGACTTTCCTGCCGAGGAAAGTTTCCATACGTTCATCGAGCAGGCGGTATGCCTCTTTACGGAGGAAACCAACTACCGCAGCTCGCTCTCGCCCTTCGGCATCAAGATGGTGGACAGGCTCACGGGGAAGCCCCTGCACCTCGACATCAGCGACCTGCCGATGAAGCGCGGCATCACCACCAACCGCAACAAGTTCGTGCTGGGACCGAGCGGTTCGGGCAAGTCGTTCTTCATGAACCACCTCGTGAGGCAGTATTGGGAACAGGGCGCGCACGTGGTGCTGGTGGACACGGGAAACTCCTATCAGGGCTTGTGCGAAATGATACGGCGCAAGACAAACGGCGCGGACGGCGTGTATTTCACCTATACGGAGGAGAAACCGATTTCGTTCAACCCATTCTACACCGACGACTACGTGTACGACGTGGAGAAGAAGGACAGCATCAAGACGCTGCTGCTGACGCTCTGGAAGTCGGAGGACGACAAGGTGACGAAGACCGAGAGCGGCGAGCTGGGCAGCGCGGTGAACGCCTACATCGAACGCATCAGGGCTGACCGGAGCATCGTCCCCTCGTTCAACACCTTCTACGAGTACATGCGCGACGACTACCGCCGCGAGCTGGCACAGCGTGACATCAAGGTGGAGAAGTCCGACTTCAACATCGACAACATGCTTACCACCATGCGGCAGTATTACCGGGGCGGACGCTACGACTTCCTGCTCAACTCCACGGAGAACATCGACCTGCTCGGCAAGCGGTTCATCGTCTTCGAGATTGACAGTATTAAGGAAAATCGCGAGCTTTTCCCTGTGGTGACCATAATCATCATGGAAGCCTTCATTAACAAGATGCGCCGTCTGAAAGGCGTGCGTAAATTGCTGATAGTGGAAGAGGCTTGGAAGGCTCTCTCTTCAGCGAACATGGCTGAGTACCTGCGCTATATGTACAAGACCGTGCGCAAGTATTTCGGCGAGGCGATCGTGGTGACGCAGGAGGTGGACGACATCATTTCCTCGCCCGTGGTCAAGGAGAGCATCATCAACAACTCCGACTGCAAGATACTCCTCGACCAAAGGAAATATATGAACAAGTTTGATGCCATACAGTCCCTTTTAGGTCTGACGGAGAAGGAGAAGTCGCAGATACTCTCCATCAACATGGCAATCAACCCGAACCGCAATTACAAGGAAGTGTGGATCGGACTGGGCGGCACGCAGTCGGCTGTCTATGCCACCGAAGTGAGCGCGGAGGAATATCTGGCGTACACCACCGAAGAAACGGAGAAGGTGGAGGTTTACCGTCTGGCGGAAAAGCTGGGCGGCGACATCGAAGCCGCCATCCGGCAGCTTGCCGAAAGACGGAGAAACAAGGAATAGGCAATAAGTAAAACAGATTCATCAACTAAAAACAGAAAATGCGTATGAGTATATCAAGAACGAAAATGCTGCAAGTCAGCAAGTGTCTGATCGGGCTGGCGGTCATGGTGCTGCAATCCTGCGAAACCGTGGACAACCGCCGCGACCTGCTTTGCGGGAACTGGGAGAGCGTGGAGGGGAAGCCCGACGTGCTTATCTACAAGGAGGGTGAAGCCTACAAGGTGACGGTGTTCAAGCGGAGCGGCATCCGCCGCAGACTGAAGCCGGAAACCTACCTCTTGCAGGAGGAGAACGGCAACCTTTTCATGAACACCGGCTTCCGCATCGACGTGTCCTACAACGAGGCGACGGACGTCCTGACCTTCTCGCCGAACGGGGACTACGTGCGTGTGACCCCGAAACCGGACCATCCGACAAGCGGAGAATAAATAATGAAACCCACTAAAATCCAAAGTAACATGAGAACAAGAATGACACTTATTATCTGCCTGTGCCTGTTTGCAGCCGGCAGGGCAAGCGCACAGTGGGCGGTGATAGACCCGTCCAACATCGCGCAGAGCATCGTGAACACCTCGAAGAACGTGGTGCATACCTCGACCACCGCCCAGAATATGGTGAAGAACTTTCAGGAAACGGTGAAAATCTATGAGCAGGGCAAGAAGTATTACGATGCCCTCAAATCCGTGAACAACCTGGTGAAAGATGCCCGCAAGGTGCAGCAGACCATCCTGATGGTGGGCGACATCACCGACATCTACGTGACCAGCTTCCAGAAGATGCTGCGCGACGACAGCTTCACGGTGGAGGAGCTGGGAGCCATCGCCTTCGGCTACACGAAGCTCTTGGAGGAGAGCAACGACGTGCTGACGGAGTTGAAAAATGTGGTGAACATCACCACGCTCTCCATGACGGACAAGGAGCGCATGGACGTGGTGGAACGCTGTCACTCCAAGATGAAGCGTTACCGCAACCTCGTGAGCTACTACACCAACAAGAACATCGGTGTGAGCTACCTGCGGGCAAAGAAGAGGAACGACCTCGACCGCATCATGGGGCTGTACGGCAGTATGAACGAAAGATACTGGTAGCCTATGGAGTTCGACAACCTTCATCAGATCCTGCGCTCGCTCTACGGGCAGATGATGCCCTTGTGCGGTGACATGGCGGGCGTGGCGAAAGGGATAGCCGGGCTGGGCGCGCTGTTCTACGTGGCATATCGTGTATGGCAATCACTGGCGAGAGCCGAACCGATAGACGTATTCCCCATGCTCCGCCCGTTCGCCATCGGTCTGTGTATCATGTTCTTCCCCACGGTGGTGCTTGGCACGGTGAACAGCGTCCTCTCGCCCGTGGTGCAGGGCACGGCGAAACTGCTGGAAACGCAGACGCTGGACATGAACCGGTACCGTGAGCAGAAGGACAGGCTGGAATACGAGGCGATGGTGCGCAACCCCGAAACCGCCTACCTCGTGTCAAACGAGGAGTACGACAAGCAGCTGGAGGAACTGGGCTGGTCGCCCGCCGACATGGTGACGATGGCGAAAATGTACCTCGACCGGAAGATGTACGAAATAAAGAAAGGCATCCGCGACTTCTTCCGCGAGATACTGGAACTGATGTTCCAAGCCGCCGCCCTCGTGATAGACACCATCCGCACCTTCTTCCTCGTGGTGCTGGCGATACTCGGTCCGATAGCCTTCGCCATCTCGGTGTGGGACGGCTTCCAAAGCACGCTCACGCAGTGGTTCTGCCGCTACATACAGGTCTATCTGTGGCTTCCCGTGTCGGACATATTCAGCACGATACTCGCCAAGATTCAGGTGTTGATGCTCCAGAGCGACATCGAGCGTATGCAGACTGACCCCAACTTCTCTCTGGATTCCAGCGACGGGGTGTATATCGTGTTCATGATAATCGGCATCATCGGCTACTTCACCATTCCAACGGTGGCGGGCTGGATCATCCAAGCCGGGGGCATGGGCGGCTACGGGCGCAACGTGAACCAGATGGCGGGACGCGCCGGAGGCATGGCGGGCAGCGTGGCGGGCGCCACCGCAGGCAACGCCGTGGGACGCATCGGCAAGCTGCTGAAATAATCAACTGACAATTAAAAACGAATAAACAACAATGGAATTCAAGTCACTCAAAAACATCGAATCATCGTTCAGGCAGATACGCCTGTTCGGTATCGTCTTCCTCTCGCTGTGCGCCGTGATAACGGTATGGAGCGTGTGGAGTTCCTACCGCTTCGCGGAGCGGCAACGTGAGAAGATCTACGTGCTGGACAACGGCAAGTCGCTGATGCTGGCTCTCTCGCAGGACCTGTCGCAGAACCGTCCGGCAGAAGCAAGGGAGCATGTGCGCCGCTTCCACGAGCTTTTCTTCACGCTCTCGCCCGAAAAGAGCGCGATAGAACACAACGTGAAGCGTGCCCTGCTATTAGCGGACAGGAGCGTGTACAACTACTATTCGGACTTCGCCGAGAAGGGGTACTACAACCGCATCATCGCCGGGAACATCAACCAAGTGCTGAAGGTGGACAGCGTGGTGTGCGACTTCAACGGCTATCCTTACCGTGCCGTGACCTACGCCACGCAGAAGATCATCCGGCAGAGCAACGTCACCGAGCGCAGCCTCGTGACCACATGCCGCCTCTTGAACTCGTCCCGTTCGGACGACAACCCCAACGGGTTCACCATCGAGGGTTTCACCATCATCGAGAACAAGGATTTACAAACCATCAAACGCTAACAGGCATGAAAGGAATCGGAAAATCGCTGTGGAGGGTCTATTGGAAACTCCACGACAAAAAGAAAATGCTGGTGGCAAGGCTCAAAGGGTATCTGGACGGCTTGCCGCCGAAGACACGCAGGCGTGTCGTGCTGGCAATGCTCGCCGCATTCGCCGCGCTTGCCCTCTACACCTTCGGCAAAGCCGTCCATGACATCGGCAGGAATGACGGCAGCCGTATGGTGACAGACCATGCCGGACAGGTGGAACTGTCCTTGAAGCCTGAAGTGAGTGACAATTTTACACCTTATTATAATAATATGTATGGAACAGACGAAGAATGAACCTAAAAACGAGAACAAGGCGGCTCCCGACAACGGGAAACCGAAGAAGGTGCGCAAGCCGCTGACCGAAGCCCAACGGCTGAAACGTCAGAAGATGATAGTGCTGCCCGCTATGGTGCTGGTATTCCTCGGTGCAATGTGGCTGATATTCGCACCGTCCTCCGGCAAGGAGCAGGAGCCGGGAACGGGCGGCTACAACATCGAAATGCCCGACGCGGACAAGGCGAACCGCCGGATTATCGGCGACAAGGCGAAAGCCTACGAACAGGGGGCGATGGAAGAACGGCAGGAGAACCGCGACCGTGCCATGCAGCAGTTGGGCGACCTGTTCGACCGCGAAACAGTGGAAGCGGACAATGGCAGTGACTTCGACCTTGCCAATCCCGGTGGAACGGAAGAGGCGGTGAAGCCCGCACCGAAAACCATCCAATCCTCCGCAGCCGCCTACCGCGACCTCAATGCCACGCTCGGTAACTTCTACGAGCAGCCGGAGAACGACAACGCGGAGATGGACGAACTGCTGGAGCGTATCGCATCGCTGGAATCGGAACTTGAAAGCGAGAAAGGCAAGGCGTCCGCTATGGATGAGCAGGTGGCACTTATGGAAAAGTCCTATGAGCTGGCGGCGAAATACATGGGCGGTCAGAACGGCGGCAAGCCGGAACCGGTGCAGGCGGCTGAGCCTTACCCCGTGCAGAAAGCCGGAAAGAACACGGCGAAACCCGTCAGGCAGGTAGTGCATCAGGTGGTGTCCTCGCTTGGACAACCGATGAGTAACGCCGAGTTTGTCGCCTCCTTCTCGCAGGAGCGTAACCGCAATTTCAACACGGCGGTGGGCGTCACGACCGTATCGGACAGGAACACCATATCGGCGTGCGTCTATGGGGCGCAAAGCGTGACCGACGGGCAGGCGGTAAGATTACGGCTGCTGGAGCCGATGGCGGTGGCTGACAAAATCATCCCCCGTAATGCGGTGGTGGTCGGCACGGCAAAGATTCAGGGCGAACGGCTTGATATTGAAATTACTTCGCTGGAGTACACAGGTACGATCATCCCGGTGGAACTGGCGGTGTATGACACGGACGGGCAGCCCGGCATCTTCATCCCCAACTCGATGGAAATGAACGCTGTCAGGGAGGTTGCCGCAAACATGGGCGGCTCGCTGGGGAGCAGCATCAATATCTCCACCAATGCAGGGGCGCAGCTCGCCTCCGACTTGGGCAAGGGGCTGATACAAGGCACGAGCCAGTATATCGCCAAGAAGATGCGCACGGTGAAAGTGCATCTGAAAGCCGGGTACAGGGTCATGCTCTATCAGGAGATAGACTGAAAACAGAATACAGAAAAAGTAACAACAACCAATGTTTAATTTACCACTAAAATCCAAAGTAATATGAGAAAAGTAATCATCATGTTTGCCCTCGCTATGGGCATCGCTACTGCCAACGCGCAGGAGAACGTGACCGTTGGAACGGACAACGGCAGTGTAGAACAGCCGACGACAGAACAGCCGACCTTGACAAAGGAGGTCTATCCGCAGAAGGAGGCGGACGGCGACCTGTACCACGGGCTGACAAGAAAGCTGGGATTTGACCGCATGGTCCCCCCGCACGGTTTGGAAGTGACCTACGACAAGACCGTCCACGTCATTTTCCCCTCGGAAGTGCGCTATGTCGATTTAGGCTCGCCCGACCTGATTGCGGGCAAAGCCGACGGAGCCGAGAACGTCATCCGCGTGAAGGCTACCGTGAGGGACTTTCCGAACGAAACCAACATGTCCGTAATCACGGAAGACGGAAATTTTTACACCTTCAACGTGAAGTACGCCGCCGAACCGCTGCTGCTCAACGTGGAGATGTGCGATTTCATCCATGACGGCTCGGCGGTGAACCGCCCGAACAACGCGCAGGAAATCTATCTGAAGGAGCTGGGCAGCGAAAGCCCGATGCTGGTGCGCCTTATCATGAAGTCCATCCACAGGCAGAACAAGCGCGAGGTGAAGCACATCGGCTGCAAGCGTTTCGGCATCCAGTACCTGCTGAAAGGCATCTACACGCATAACGGGCTTCTGTATTTCCACACGGAAATCAAGAACCAGAGCAACATTCCTTTCGACGTGGACTACATAACGTGGAAAATCGTGGACAAGAAGGTAGCGAAGCGTACCGCCGTGCAGGAGCAGATCGTCCTGCCGCTCCGCGCGCAGAACTACGCCACGCTCGTGCCGGGCAGGAAGAGCGAGCGCACGGTCTTCACGATGGCAAAGTTCACCATCCCCGACGGCAAGTGCCTCGTGGTGGAGCTGAACGAGAAGAACGGCGGTCGCCACCAGTCCTTCGTGATTGAGAACGAGGACTTGGTACGAGCCAATACCATCAACGAACTTCAAGTGCGCTGACTATGAAGAAGTACCTTTTTATGATTATCGCGTCGCTTGCCCTGTTCACAGGGCGGGCGAACGCCCAGCGGTGCCTGCCGAAGATGCAAGGCATCGAGGTCAGGGCAAACATGGCGGACGGCTTCAATCCCGGCGGCAACGACGGCGGGTACAGCTTCGGGGCGGCTCTCTCCACCTACACGAAGAAAGGTAACAGATGGGTGTTCGGCGGCGAGTACCTGCTGAAGAACAACCCCTACAAGGACGCAAAGATACCCGTGGCACAGTTCACGGCAGAGGGCGGCTACTACTTCAAGATACTGTCCGACGCGCGTAAAACCGTGTTCGTCTATGCGGGTGCTTCGGCTCTTGCCGGGTATGAATCGGTGAACTGGGGCGAGAAGGTGCTGCCTGACGGCTCCACGCTCCATGACCGTGACGCCTTCATCTACGGCGGTGCGCTGACGCTCGATGTGGAGTTCTACGTGGCTGACCGTATCGCCCTGCTCGCCAACCTTCGGGAACGGGGCATGTGGGGTGGCGACACCCGGAAGTTCCACTGCCAATGGGGGATCGGTCTAAAGTTCGTCATTAACTGACGTGCCGCATGGAACGGACGGAAATAGATGCCATCAGGCAGATACCCCTTGCGGACTTTCTCGCACGGCTGGGGCACGAGCCTGTCCGCAGAAGCGGCAACGAGCTGTGGTATCGTGCGCCGTACCGCAGTGAGCGCACACCCTCTTTCCGCGTGAACGTGGCGAAACAGCTCTGGTACGACTTCGGTTTGGGCAAGGGTGGCGACATCTTTACGCTTGCCGGAGAGTTTGCGCAAAGCGTGGATTTTATGGAACAGGCGAGGTTTATAGCGAAAGCCGCAAATATGGTGGTTGATAGGTCGGCTTTTCCGACCTATCAACCAAAGCCTGCCGAACCTGCCTTTGAAGGAGTGGAAGCCGTCCCGTTGCTCCGCTCACCGCTGACGGACTATCTGGCGGAACGGGGCATACCTTATGCCGTTGCATCCCACCATTGTTTCCGCCTGAACTATGGCGTGCGTGGAAAGCGGTATTTCGCAATAGGCTTTCCAAACATGGCTGGCGGCTATGAGGTACGCAGCCGCCATTTCAAGGGTTGCATACCACCGAAAGATGTGTCACTGGAAAAGCTGGAAAATACCGCTGCCGACGTGTGCAGCGTGTTCGAGGGATTTATGGATTTCCTTTCCGCTGCCACACTCGGCATAGTCGGCAATGGCGACAGTCTTGTGCTGAACTCCGTTTCCAACGTGGAAAAGGCGATGAAGCATCTGGACGCTTACGGACGCATCAACTGTTTCCTTGACCGTGACGAAGCCGGACGGAGGACGCTTGACGTTCTTGGCAAACGCTATGGCAGACGTGCCTGTGACCGTTCAGCCCTCTATGACGGTTGCAAGGACTTGAACGAGTATCTGCAACTGACAACGAAAAAAGAAATGAACAATAACTTAAAAATCAAATTGAAATGAACATACTGAACAACAAGAACCGAAGAAAATCCATCTTCAAGGCGTTGGCACTCTGCCTGTTCGCCGCCGTGTCGCTCACGCTCGTGTCGTGTGACGACGACATGGACATCCAGCAATCCTATCCCTTCACGGTGGAAACCATGCCCGTGCCGAACAAGGTGACGAAGGGGCAGACGGTGGAAATCCGCTGTGAGCTGAAAAAGACGGGCGACTTCGCCAACACCCTCTATACCATCCGGTATTTCCAGTTTGAGGGGGAAGGTACATTGAAAATGGACAACGGCATTACGTTCCTGCCCAACGACCGCTACCTGCTCGAAAACGAGAAGTTCCGGCTGTACTACACGGCAGAGGGCGACGAGGCGCACAACTTCATCGTGGTGGTGGAGGACAATTTCAAAAATTCCTATGAATTGGAATTTGACTTCAATAATCGGAACGGTAAGGACGACATTCAGACCGTCATCCCTATGGGCAATTTCAAACCTCTGCCAAGATGATGCGTGTATTCATGGCTATCCTCTGTTCGCTGCTGGCGGTCTGCTCCGTGTCCGCACGGGACAGCCGTCAGAAGGGGACGGACGGGCAGGTGGCAATCTACCGACTGCCACTTTTCGAGAGGGCTGTGCGCTGCACGAAATATTTTGAGGGCTGGCACTCGGAAAAGCACCACCCATATGTGGGCTGGGGGCATCAGGTGCAGCCGGGGGAAAGGTATTTGGCACGCACCATGACGAAGCGGCAGGCGGACGCGCTTCTGCGGAAAGACTTGCGGAAGTTCTGCGCCATGTTCCGCAAGTTTGGGCGTGACAGTCTGCTACTTGCCACACTCGCCTACAATGTCGGTCCATACCGGCTTTTGGGGAGCGGGAAGATACCCAAAAGCACGCTGATCCGAAAGTTGGAGGCGGGCGACCGGAACATTTATCGGGAATATATCGCTTTCTGCAACTACAAAGGTAAACGGCACGCCATGCTGCTCAAACGGAGAAAGGCAGAATTTGCGCTGCTGTATGTTCCGTGATATGGCAAGTGCCTGACAAAAGAAAATCCGATGAAGCTGCCTGCTTCATCGGATTTTCCGCTTTCATTTCATACATTCGGTATTGTTCCCATGTCGATTACCTCACCGTCCCTGCAATGTTCGATGATGCCGGGTGAAAATCCCATGCTTCCGATTGCGATATGACGGATATACTCCGCATACTCCCGACCTTGAAAATTCTTTCCCGTCAGGTTTTTGAAAATCATCTTCATGCCTGTTCCGTCATCGCTGTGCAAGATGATTTTTCCGTTCTGTCTGATTGCTTCCATGATTAAAACTTGTTTTTGTGAATATTATCGTAGATTGGGACAGCGGTTTCTTTGCCTACTTATCAAAACTAAATGATTATCACAAGTGGCATTAATCGTATGTCTTAATCTATTAATAGTCAAGATATGGCTAAGACAACTTTATAATTTCACTTGTGATAATATTTCCGTTCTATCTTTTCGAGCAAAGATTGCTTAGAAAATCAAGAAGTTCATCATCCTTTTCCCATAATTTAGGTTCGGGGTTCTTAATTCCTACGTCCCGATAAGCATTGGCTATGGCTTCATCTTTTTGCTTCCTGCTGACACGAGCATAAATTTCTGTTGTTTGGACAGAAACATGTCCAAGAAAATCACGTATATAGATGGGCTGTACGCCACTCTGTAACAGATGCATTGCTCTGGAATGCCTAAAAACATGGGGACTAACTTTTTCGGGAATCAGTTGGGGATTGTCAAAACGAGCCATATCTGCGTATTTTTTTATGATGTAAGTAACTCCCGGAGTAGATAGTTGTCCACCTTGTGCATTGAAAAAAAGAGGATGTCTCTCTTTTCCCGGACGACACAACCCAGTTTCATCAAGATAATTCTTTAGGAGTTCCATTATTGGCTCATCCAAAGGAACCAAACGTTTCTTGTTTCCTTTTCCTTTAACCACAACTGAATACGGTTTCTCAAATCTGATACATATTGGCGTGAGGTCTATAAGTTCCTGTACTCTTGTTCCTGAATTATAAAGTAGGGACAGCATTGCAAGATTTCGTCTTCCGGTGGGCGTTGATGTGTCTATTTGCCGAAGGATTGCAGCCATACCGTCAACAGAGAGGTGCTTGACGATTTCTGTTGCTCCCCTTTTTGCAGGTATTTGTCTCACCTCAATCCACTGACAGATATGCAAGGGGTCGTCCATAATAAGAAAACAGGCAAAGGAACGCATTGCGGACAAACGTTGATTCCTGCTGCTGATAGAGTTTTTCTTTTCTTCCTCTATCCAGTTGAGGAAACTTGATATGTGAGACCTTGTAAAGTTCCGCAGTGTTATATTTTGAGGTTTGATATCCAAGGTTTTATTATATTCAAGATAAGCCTTGAACGCTTCTCCGTATGCTCTTACCGTTTGCTGGCTTGCACCACGTTCTTTGATGAGGTATTGTTGAAAAAATGCTTCAAGAGACCTCGTGAAATTTTTATATGTATCCATTTTCTTTATACTTTTTGTTTTGATAAAAAAAGATTCACTATCTCAGTTATTGGCATAGTTGTCTTTGCGTCCATAGCCAATAGTTCGGGAAAAGCTGTCGGTGTCAAACGTAAGTAATATTCCGTGTCTTTAGGGTCACAATGTCCCATATATACAGCAAGTTGCGGCATACAGCAGTAGATGTCTTT
>NZ_JABKKK010000016.1:0-37080 GCF_013166535.1 Prevotella sp. PTAC | reverse complement strand
TTATCCTCTATTCTTATTCCTCATCGTCTGCCCAGAGGTCGAAGCTATGGTCCTTTGACAGAGCCGACGGACCATCCACAGGTGTCGTATTGAAGATATTATCGCCTTCGCGTGGATCGGAAGCCGCAAGCAGACAATTCTCCACGTTCAACACACACACTTCTATCTCGGGTTTGATATATTTTTTCATTTCTTGTTTCCTTTCTTTAAATTGTTTCTTATTTTGATTACGCTTTCTTGTTGTTTCAAAAAGGTTTACCGGCTCATCACTTGAATATAACCTTCTTTCCGTTCATGATGTAGAGACCTTTTGCGGGAGCGGCCACACGCTGTCCGTTGAGATTGTATATCTCGCCTTTCTCTGCCGTTGCGGCTTTCACGTCACTGATACCGCTTGTACCGCCACCGATTCCGAAACTTAGGAAACGGCCTTTGGCACTGTTGGCCGGCACTTCTATATAGCCTTTGCCGGCCGGGATTGACGTGCCGGTCTGTACGGGGTAGAATCCCACGCCGTTGTCACCGTTAGCCACGATATAATAGCTGTTTTCGGTCGTCACGGGCACTTCGGTTTCAGAAGATGCCATAAGACTGGTCGCAGCCGTAAACACTTCCGTAGTAGTGGGAATGTCATACGCTCCGGCGGCCTCCGCCCCTACTACCACAGTCTGTCCGGCCTTCACCTTGTCTGTCTTCACAAGTGTCACGGTTGTCTCGCCAACCTCGCTCACGGTATACGCCGTAACGTCTGTACCGGCAAAGTCGAGATCGGTATTTGCCACACAAGTGGCGAACTTGGCATCGGAGATTGTGACAGTCTGAGAAGGCTCTATCACATCAAGAGCGATAACAAAACAAACCTGCTCGCCTGTATTTGCAAATGTAATTTCACCTGAGACATTATCCAAGGGGAACACGCGCATATCCGGATTTGTCAGATAATCTTTCTTGTCACTATTGGCTCCCATCGGCACTTCATTGACTATTGATGTCAAATCCTCACCGTTCACTTCTCTCCATCCTGTGGTTCTTGTTCCGCTTGCGGCGTTGATGAAACTGTAAAGGGTCAGCTTTGTTGCCTTTATCCCTTCGGGAAGTCTCAAAATGGTCTGTGCTCCGTTTGAACCCTTAATAGCGGTGCGAGTTTCATTATTGGCCATAGTAACCTTAGCGTTAGAACTGCTCCAAGTCTTGCCGGATACATTCAATATCAGCGAATATCCCTCTGCCGGATCACCAGCACGACCTTTTAATGTGTGAAATCCGTCAATATTCGCAGGAGAGTCAAAAGAGCCGAATCCCATGTAGATAGTCTTAGACTTCACACCTGCCGGAACCGCTGCCACTGCCTTGCTCGCGATTTCAGACGTAGTACAGCCCTCTCTCGAGGCACGAGCGTACACGGTCTTATCCTCCATCAGAGTAAAGGCACGTCCATAAGCGGTATATGTTGTTCCATCAGTACTGTATTCTATAGAAGCATTCTTGCTGGCACACATGATAGCCACAGTCCCATTATAAACCGAAATGACCGGAGCGGCTATTGTTATACCGGTACGAATGACTTGTTTCTCGGCAATAGAAGAACTCATTGTCGTTGTACCATTACCGACAGCGATAGCCTTAACTAACGTTCCGTCATCAACCGTGAAAGATGTCTCGTACTTTGTTCCGTTATCGGCAGACGGTGTCGTACCGTCTGTTGTATAATAAATACCATTTGCATCTGATATATCCGCAATCGTCACTACACCGGTAGACGCATCATAGGAAATTTCAGGAGTTGCCAACTGTATCATTGCCTCGCCCGTATATTCCACTTTAACATAGTACAGTCCATTTTCTCCGCTGCCACGGGTTATTTTATGCTCGCCAGCCGGCAAATTCTCTATTGTGTGGACTACTACTTTGTTTACATCGTCTCTCACCCCCTCTACAAGCTCTGTTCCATCGAGCTTGTTTGTCTGCACAACACCGTTACTTTCCCAAGCAGACTGGACTATCGTCAAAGTAGCGGTGGAATTGGACGTGAAATATATTTCTGTGGCTCCTTCCATTTTAAGTCCGCTCTTAAAACTTATGCCGCCATAATTTCCACCGGAAAACTTGGTATTAAAATTATGTTTTGCCGAATGGGTAAAATATCCGTCTGTCGATTGGACATCTTTACCATTATATGAAATGGTAAAAACATCACCTGCCCATGAAACTCCTATAGAGCATATCACAAGCGTCAATAAAGTAAATAGTTTTTTCATTTTGTTTTTAGTTAATATAATAAATACACTTCGATACTTTTATCATTAGGTCAGGACAAAGGTAGTTAAAATTTGACAAAAAAAAGAAAACAAATGTGAAAACATTTTACACCCACAGCCTTTTAACATATTTTCAAACATCTACCGTTTAGTCACATATTTATATATAACAGGCAAACTTACACATAAATAATAGCCAAGAAATAAAAAATGAAAGACAGAACAAAAGCATGGTAGAGAAACAGCAGTCAAAGGAAATCACGACATATACCGATAAAGAAAACCAAGCATACAGTATGTAAATAAAACATCATAAGATATATAACAAACATCCATACAGAATATTCAATATACGATGTGAATATTTATGCAAAAACAGATTGTAAGACAAACGGTTACCCATTGTTTTTTGACAGAAAAAGTAATTAAAACCGACAACCGTCCAGTAATAAAACGCAAAAATACTGTTTCGCCACAACGGGATACCCGCCATGCTGCATCGGGATACCCGTTGCTCTGCATTTAGATGCCCGTTAGAGTGCGTTTAGCATCTAAATGGAAGCCAACGAGCGTCTAAATGCAGATCAAAAAAAGGCCGAATTGCAACAAAAAAGGCCCCCGACACCAAGCGTCGGAAGCCTTAAACACCGATTACCGTCATGCCGGAATATCACACCCGAAAGATATACATACGATACGGAATACCCGAAAAACGCTATATATAAGTGTTATAAACGGCGCATTTCATGTCAAAAGCACTCTTTACAGGCAGCCCGGCTTTATCCGAATTATCAAAAATCACAGACCAGCCTGTATACACATTACCTCCACCGCTCTGCATAAATATGCACTTTCGGCCTGCGCCAAAATTGAGACACGACTGTATTCTGTAAATATTTCTCGTTATTTTCATGTTCTTTTTTTCATTTTCGACACACAAATATAGTCAAAAACACACCGAAAAACAAGGAATAACACTATATAGAATGCGATAGTATTTCTCGGATATGAAGTGTTTTTCTTAACTTAGTATCAACGGTTTCGCCCGGAAAAACATATCCATTGCCTTGCGACGAAGGCTCAACCCACCGAACACCAAGGAATGACAGAATGTTTTTTTCGATTGTTGGGGATGGCGATTGAACACACAAACCGGCCTCAGGATTTTCCTGAGGCCGGCCGGTTTTATGTGAATTAATCATCTCTCTATTGTGAAGTCAAGCTGTTTCTTGTCGAGATTTGCCCGCGCCACTTTTATGCGCACGGCGTCGCCAAGCTGGTATTTATTATGACGCCTACGCCCCACAAGACAATAGTTTTTCTCGTCGAAGTCATAATAATCGTCATCGAGATCACGCATCGGCACCATACCCTCGCAGTGGTTCTCGTCTATCTCGCAGTATATGCCGTAGCTCTGTATGCCGCTGATATGGGCGTCGAACACCTCGCCAACATGCCCGGCCATGAACTCCACCATCTTGTACTTGATGGAATCGCGCTCGGCGTTCTGCGCCACAAGCTCCATGTCGGAACAATGCTCGCACAGCTCCTCATACTTGTCCTTGCCGGCAGAGCGCCCTCCCTGCTGATACTTCGTGAGCAGACGGTGCACCATTGTGTCCGGATAGCGGCGGATCGGAGAGGTGAAATGCGTGTAATAGTCGAACGCCAGTCCGTAGTGCCCTATGTTGTGAATGCTGTATTTGGCCTTCATCATAGCCCTTAGCGCCACTGTTTCTATGAGCTTCTGCTCGTTCTTGCCGGCACACTCGTCGAGCAAGGTATTGAGGCTGCGTGCTATGGCACCCTTGGTGCCTGCCGTCTTCATCTTGTATCCGAACTTGACGACAAAACCGCGCAGCGTTTCGAGTTTGGTCGGGTCGGGCTGGTCGTGCACACGATAGGGCAATGTCTTGGCAGTGCCTCCATTCTTCACCCGTCCGACACTCTCCGCAACCGTGCGGTTGGCGAGGAGCATGAACTCTTCTATCAGCTTGTTGGCATCTTTCGACTTCTTGAAGTAGCAACGTGTGGGCCGCCCTTTCTCATCGATATCGAAACGAAGTTCCTCGCGGTCGAACTTCACCGCACCGTTCTTAAACCGAGCCTCACGCAGTTTCTTGGCCAGCCGGTCAAGCTGTATGAGCATCTCCGCATTCTCGCCAGTATATCCGTCTTTGCCGGCCGGCGGCGCCGGCTCTCCCGTCCCGTCGACGACCCCGTTCTGTTCGAGAATGGCCTGCACCTCCTCGTATGCGTAGCGGCGGTCGCTGCGTATTACGGTATGCGCCAACCGCCAGCGCTTCACTTCGCCACCGTCCGTCATATCGAAAATCACACTGTATGCCAGCTTATCCTCATCGGGACGCAGTGAGCATATATAGTTGCACAGTCTCTCGGGCAACATCGGTATGGTCCGGTCTACGAGATATATGCTCGTGGCACGCTTGACCGCCTCACGGTCTATGACAGATCCTTCAGTGACGTAATGGGACACATCGGCTATGTGGACACCGACTTCCCATAGGGAGGACCCTCTCCTCGATGATTGCGTCCGTGACTCAGGGGATATTCTCCTTATGGACAACGCATCGTCGAAGTCCTTGGCATCGTGCGGGTCGATAGTGCAAGTGAACACACCGCGGAAATCTTCCCGCCCGGCAAGATCCTCATCCGTAATCACGTCTGAAATCTTGTTTGCAGCCTCTTCCACCGCCTTGGGATATTTATACGGCAAGCCATACTGTGCGAGAATGGTGTTCATCTCGACATCGTTGTCGCCATGTTCGCCAAGCACGTCTATCACCTCGCCCACGGCGTTCTTATGCTCGGCATCGGGCCATTGCGTCACCTTCACCACGGCCATGTCATCCGTCTTGCCTCCCTTGAGTTTCTTTTTGGGTATTATCATGTCGTGGGCAAACACGTTGTCGGGCATGACGAGCAGCGCATAGTCACGCTCCACCCGCAGACGGCCGACAAACGAGTCGCGCGCCCGCTCAATGATTGCCGTCACCACAGCTTCCTTGATATGGTTGGCACGCCGCGCAAGGAACGCCACCTGCACCTTGTCGCCGTCGAGAGCCGACATGGAGTTGCGCTCTGCCACGAACACCGGCTGACTGCCATCATCGGGAACAAAACTGTTCTTACCGTTCGCCTTACGGCGGAAACGTCCCTCCTGCACCTGTGTCTTTGTGTTCAGACGGTATGAGTTCTCGCTCACCTTGGTGAGAAAATCATCCCACGCCATCTCTTCCATCAGGTCGATGGCAAGCATCTTGAGCGGATGGGTGTTAAGTTTGAGTTCTTTAAATATGTACTTGAAGCTGAATGTCTTTTCCGGACTGTTCATGAAAAACTCTTGCAGAGCCTCGCACAGTTGTTTTTTAGTCATTCGCTTTCCACCTTTTTTCTTTCCCATGGTCATTATGTTTTTTATTATTCCTTAGTCCTCCGTTCCCTGCAAAGAAACAAAATTAATCCCTATTTCAGGCATTTAGAGTAATAATTTATTTTAAAATAGTATCTTTGCAACCAAATAGCTATATATAATGAACATTCTAATCACAGGCGCAAGCGGTTTTATCGGCAGTTTTGTGGTCGAGGAAGCACTGAGACGCGGCATGAACGTGTGGGCCGCCATGCGAAAGACGAGCAGCAAGAAGTATCTTACCGACAACAGGATAAACTTCATAGAACTTAATCTTGACAGCCCGGCAGAACTTGCCGGACAACTGACCGGACTCGAACTCGACTATGTGGTACATGCGGCAGGAGCCACCAAATGCCTGCGGGCAAGCGATTTCAACCGTGTGAACTACTACGGCACTCGCAATCTGGCACTCGCCATACGACAGACACAGCCGCAGTTGAGAATGTTTGTGTTCATAAGCAGCCTCAGCGTATATGGGCCGGTGAAAGACTCGCGCCCCGACGAGGACATAAAAATCACCGACACACCGGTGCCCGACACGCTCTATGCGCAGAGCAAACTGGAAGCAGAGAAGTTTCTCGACTCGCTGGAAGATTTTCCATGCGTCACGCTAAGGCCGACCGGAGTATACGGCCCGAGAGAGACAGACTATTTCATGATGGCAAAAAGCATAAAGGGACATACAGACTTCTCTGTCGGCTACCGCCCCCAACACCTGACATTCATTTACGTCAAAGACCTTGTGCAGGCAGTATTCAAGGCCATAGCCAAAGGGAAAAACGGCTCCAAATACATTCTCAGCGACGGAAACACATACCAATCGCGAACGTTCAGCGACCTGCTTTGCCGCGAACTGGGCAACCCGTGGGTACTTCGGATAAAGGCTCCGATATGGATACTGCGCATAGTGACATGGATCGGAGAATATGCCGGGAGGCTGAGAGGGAAGGTGACGGCACTGAACAACGACAAGTACAACATAATGAGACAGCGCAACTGGCGCTGCGACATCACTCCGGCAAAAGAAGAACTGGGTTACAAACCGGAGTACGACCTTGACCGTGGAGTGACCGAAGCCGTGAAATGGTATAAGGAAAACGGATGGCTCTGATACCTGACAGCCAACACCCTCACTCACGACACTGCACTTTTCCAACCACAACCAAACAAAATGAACAATCTTTTCAAAATAGAGAAAAAGCCGAAGAAAGGACTTCTCGCGGCTGAATGGGCAGCAATGGCATATCTTGTGATAACACTATTGCTGATGTTCTTCACATACACGAAGCTCACCAACCCCGAATCCATGCTATGGGGACGTGTCAGAATATTTGCCATCACGATTGCGCTATGGGGCGTATACAGGATGATACCGTGCCGAATGACCAGGCTATGCCGCATAATAGTGCAGATGGCACTGCTCTCATGGTGGTATCCCGACACGTATGAGTTCAACCGCATGTTTCCCAATCTCGACCATCTGTTCGCCGCATACGAGCAGTACCTGTTCGGATGCCAGCCCGCACTGCTATTCTCTCAAGTGTTCAGCAACGGTGTGTTCAGCGAGCTGATGTGTCTCGGGTATGCAAGCTACTACCCGCTGATAGCCGTAGTGACAATGTTTTATTTCGTGCGGCGATACAATCAGTTTGCCAGAGCGTCGTTCATAATACTCGGCTCGTTCTTCATCTACTACATCATATACATAATACTGCCGGTAGCCGGTCCGCAATACTACTACAACGCCGTAGGACTCGATCAGATAGCACACGGTGTGTTTCCCGATGTCGGCAGTTTCTTCGCCGCAAACCAGGAGGCACTCGCCACACCGGGATACACCGACGGTATGTTCTATCAGATGGTGGTAGACGCGCACAACGCCGGCGAACGCCCCACGGCGGCATTCCCAAGCAGTCATGTAGGAGTGACGACAATACTCATGATACTGGCATGGGACAGCCGCAATCGCCGGATGTTCTACTGCATCCTGCCGCTGTACATACTGCTGTGCCTGTCTACCGTATATATATACGCGCACTATGCGATAGACGTTTTCGCCGGCTGGGTTTCTGCCGTGGCCATCTACGCCCTGCTTTATTTCGGATATAACAAGTTTGTAGGAAAAGAATAATATGACGTTCGAGTTTTTTTTACGTATCTTCATAGCCGCCATACTTGGCGGACTGATAGGCCTTGAAAGGGAATACAGAGCGAAAGACGCCGGCTTCAGGACCCATTTCCTTGTGGCTTTGGGCAGCGCGCTGTTCATGATTTTGTCGCAATTCGGATTCGACACATCACTGAACCTCGACAGGACGGCATCGCTCGACCCGTCGCGAATAGCGTCGCAAGTGGTGACGGGCATCGGATTTATAGGTGCCGGACTGATTATATTCCAAAGAAACGTGATCCGCGGGCTCACCACAGCTGCCGGACTATGGGTCACATCGGCTATCGGACTGACATGCGGAGCGGGGCTTTATACACTCGCCTTTGCCACTACGGCTCTCGTCCTGCTGTGTCTTGAGGTTCTGAACGTCATCATGCGACGCCTGGGGACGAGGAACATGTCAATCACCCTGCAATCTTCTTCAAAGGAAAACCTTAAAGAAGTGACCGCCCTAATCAAGAAGGAATGTGTGGAACTATATACATACAATATAAAAGAAAAAGGCAGTGGCAATGAGAAGAAGTACTGCATAACGATCGAGCTGAAAGTGAAAAGAGTAGTATATGACAGTTGGATGAACGGCATATTGAACGAACATGCCGACATCGAGATTGTAAGCATGGAGTGACCGAAGAAAAGCAGCCGCGCCTGATTGGCGGCCTGACGAGCATATCCAGGCACAGTCAAGACATAACGGAGCCATTGGGATAACGTGAAATAAATTATATTGCTTGTAAATATAACTTATTTCACGTTGTACTTTCGCTGGATAGCATTTGAACCAATCTTATATTTCGTGGTGATGTCTGTTTCCCCACGTTGTACTTTCACAGAAAAAAGCATTGGGACCTATCCCGAAGGCACTATTTGCAACGCCTGTACCACTCGCGAAGAGCGCCACGTGCCACGCCCTTTCTCACCGCATCGTCGAGAGCACGGCGGGCTTCGGCTTTCTTGCCAAGCCGCAAAAGCACATCGGCACGTGATATGATATAATCGGTATTGCCGGGAGCAAGGCGCAGGGCCGCGTCCCAATCATACAGAGCGGCATCGTAAGCACGGCTCTCCGACTCGAAACCGGCACGGGCGGCGTATACCACGGCGCTGTCGGGATGAAGCTCGACAAGCCTGTTCATCTGGTCCATCGCATCGGCACTGCGCTTCATTTTAACCAGTACATGAGCAAGTCCGAGACGAGCCTCCATATTCACGGGAGCCAATTTAAGAAAAGCCTCATAGTCATTCCTGGCAAGATCGTAATGCCGCAAGTGTGTGTTTGCGTAAGCACGGTAAAACAAGGCGGCAAGATTGTCCGGTTCATGGGAAAGCACCGTGCCGTATTCGTCGACGGCATATTCCCATTGTTGCAGCTCTATGTTTATAGCAGCCTTACGCAAATGCAGGTCCGATGAATACGGATATGAGGCTATTTGCCTGTTAATCACAGACAGTGAGTCCCGCCACCGGCCGGCTGTCTGTCCGCAGACAGACAGCGACAGCGGCAACAACACTGTAATAATAACAAATATTCTACGCACGTCAGGCTTTGGTTATATAGTCTGCAATCCATGCACCGACATCACTCGTGCCATATTCGGCCCCGCCATCAACCTGTATTTCCGGAGTGCGCACATTGGCGTCGAGCGACGCGTCGACGGCACGGCGCACCAACGCGCCCTCCTCTTTAAGGTCGAAGTATTCAAGAAGCATGGCGACGGAAAGTATCTGAGCCAGCGGATTGGCTATATTCCGCCCCTTGGCTTGCGGCCACGAGCCGTGGACAGGCTCGAACACCGGCGTGCTCTCACCGGTAGAGGCCGACGGCAACAGTCCCATTGAACCGGAAATGCAGCTCCCCTCGTCTGTAAGTATATCACCAAAAGTATTCTCTGTGACCATGACATCAAAGAACTTAGGCTCAGCTATCATTCGCATAGATGCGTTATCGACAAACATATAGTCTACATCCACATCAGGATACTGCGGCTCCATCTCCTTGGCTATTTGTCGCCAAAGACGGCTTGAAGCAAGAACATTGGCCTTGTCGACAACAGTAAGGTGGCGATTACGACGCCGGGCATATTCAAAACCCACTTTAAGGATGCGTTCTATCTCGGGACGAGTATAATAGTTGGTGTCGTACGCCTTGTCGTTGTCCTGATATTTCTCACCGAAATACATTCCGCCGGTAAGTTCACGGATGCAAATAAAATCAGCCCCTTCAACCAATTCCGGCTTTAACGGAGACTTATGCACAAGGCACTTGAACGTCTGCACAGGACGGATATTGGCAAAAAGACCGAGTTTCTTTCGCATGGCAAGCAATCCCTGCTCGGGGCGCACCTTGGCCGTGGGGTCATTGTCGAACTTAGTATCGCCGACAGCTGCGAACAACACGGCATCGGCATCACGGCAAACGCGGTATGTATCTTCGGGGAACGGGTCACCGACCTCATCTATCGCATGCGCACCGCATATAGCCTCTTCATACTCTACCTCATGTCCGAACTTACAAGCGATGGCATCCATCACCGCCACGCCTTGCTTCATTATCTCAGGCCCGATTCCGTCTCCGGGCAAAACCGCTATCTTCAATTTCATAATATCGTTGTTTTTTGTATTTATTCCTATCGGATATGTATCCATTCTCACTGTAAGTAATATCCGGCTTTACCGCTATTTTTGATATTGGTTGCTTATAAAATATCGGTTATCCGCATAAACACCACTCATTAATCAGTAAAAGCCCGAATAGATGACATCTGCATTTACATCAATTGCCATCCTCCTCTATCATGTTGAGCATCTTTATTGTCGCCTTGATGGCCGCTTCCGTCTGGTCGGCGTCAAGTCCGCGCGTGCGAAAGATCTTCTCTCCGCTACGCCATGTGATGACCGTCTGCACGAGAGCGTCGGTCCGTCCGCCCGGTGGAATGGTGACGGCATAGTTTGCCAATATAGGGAATGTCCTGTCAAGGGCATCCTTATATATCTTGCGCAAAGCCTTCACGAATGCGTCATACTGTCCGTCGCCGGTCGATTCCCGCTCATACTGCCTGCCGTCTATCTCCACTTTCACGCAGGCGATGGGCTTCAAGCCGTATGCCGATGACACCATGTAGCTCACAAGCTTGACCTTGTCCTCAGGGGTAGTATGCTTCAGCACATCGCTTACAATGAAAGGCAGGTCTTCACGTGTCACAATCTCCTTACGGTCGCCAAGTTCAGTTATCCTCCTCGTCACCTTACGGGTCTGCTCGTCGGTCAGCTCAAGACCGAGTTCCTGCAGGTTCCGCTCGATATTGGCGTTCCCGCTGGTCTTTCCCAAGGCATATTCCCTCTTCCGCCCGAAACGCTCCGGCACAAGATCATTGCAGTAAAGATTGCTCTTGTTGTCACCGTCGGCATGCACTCCGGCCACCTGCGTAAACACATTCTCACCGACAATAGGCTGATTCGGAGCCACCGCAATACCTGAATAGCCTTCAACCAAGCGGCTTATATCATTCAGTTTACCCTCATTGATGCTTGTCTTTGCCTGAAACTGGTCTTTCAATATCACCTGGACACTCGACATCGGGGCGTTTCCGCAGCGCTCGCCAAGCCCGTTGACCGTGACATGCAAGCCCCTTGCACCACTGAGAACGGCAGCGAGCGAGTTGCTCACCGCAAGGTCATAATCATTGTGCGCATGGAAATCGAAGTGCTTTTCGGGATAACGCTTCAGCATCTTCCTGAAAAACTCAATGACCTGCAAAGGATTCATTATGCCGAGAGTATCCGGCAACATGAACCGCTTTATGGCCGTGTCCCGCAGCGCATCCATCATCATATATACATACTCGGGCGACGATTTCATGCCGTTGCTCCAGTCTTCGAGATACAAATTTACACTGATGCCCCGGCTTGAGGCATAATCTATCGAGCGTTTTATCTCGTCGATATGCTCTTCGGGCGTTTTATGGAGCTGATGCGTACAGTGGCGCAGCGACCCTTTGGCAAGCAGGTTGATAACCTTTCCGCCGCAGTCGGCAATCCAGTCGATAGACAGTTTGCCGTCCACAAAGCCCAGGACCTCCACCCGTTCTATCATGCCTATCTGCTTGGCATAGCGGCAAATCATCTTCACAGCCTCCTTTTCGCCCTCTGAAACACGCGCTGACGCCACCTCTATGCGATCCACGTTGATGTCTTTGAGCAGCATACGGGCAATGACAAGTTTCTCATGCGGAAGAAAAGACACGCCGCTGGTCTGCTCACCGTCACGAAGCGTACAGTCCATTATCTCGATAAACGGCTGTATCCCCCGCCGTCTGTTCACTTGTTGCGCTTTTCCCATCCCTCGATTCTATCCTTGTTCTGTATGAGATAGTCGATATCGTCAAGCCCGTTCATCAGGCAATGCTTCTTATATCCGTTTATCTCAAACGTCTCTCTCCTGCCCGTCGATTTGTTGGTGACTGTTTGCAGAGGCAGGTTCACTTCCACTTCCGTTTTCGGATCGGTGCTTATAGAGTCGAAAAGCTCTTCGAGAAACGACTCAGAGACAACCACAGGAAGCACGAAATTGTTCAGTTCGTTGTTCTTATGAATATCTGCGAAGAAACTGCTTATCACCACCCGGAAACCATATCCCGCAATAGCCCATGCCGCATGCTCACGGCTCGAGCCCGAACCGAAATTCTTGCCGGCCACGAGTATACAACCGCCGTAAAGCGGATTGTTCAGCACGAAATCGGCCTTTGGCGACCCGTCTTTGTCATATCGCCAGTCACGGAAGAGGTTTTCTCCAAATCCTTCCTTATCAGTCGCTTTGAGAAATCGTGCCGGTATTATCTGGTCTGTATCCACATTTTCAAGCGGAAGCGGCACGCATGTGCTTGTTATGATGTCAAATTTCTGTTTCATTGCCTGTTCTTACATTAGTGTTCGTGGGTCTGTTATTTCTCCTGTCACCGCCGCTGCCGCCGCCACGAGCGGCGAGGCGAGTATAGTTCTTGCGCCGGGTCCCTGACGTCCCTCGAAGTTACGGTTGCTCGTAGACACGGAATATTTGCCCGCCGGTATCTTATCGTCGTTCATGGCGAGACATGCCGAGCATCCAGGCTGGCGGATTTCAAACCCCGCCGCGGCAAGAACGGCATCAAGCCCCTCCTCCCGTATCTGCTTATCCACAGCCCAAGAACCCGGCACGAGCCATGCCGTGACACCCTCGGCCTTATGTCGTCCACGCACGATAGACGCGAAAGCACGGAAATCTTCGATACGTCCGTTGGTGCATGCTCCGAGGAACACATAGTCAATCTTGTGCCCGACAAGTTTCTCTCCGGGAGCAAATCCCATGTAATCGAGCGATTTCGAGAACGAAGCCTTACCGGCCTCGTCTATCTCATCAAGCGTGGGTATAGCCTCGGTGATGCCCATTCCCATACCGGGATTGGTGCCGTAAGTCACCATCGGCTCTATGTCAGCGGCATTGAAAGTCAGTTCCCTGTCGAACACGGCATCGTCGCCACTCTTCAATGTCTTCCAGTATTCCACCGCCTTGTCCCACTCTTCGCCTGCCGGGGCATACTGACGTCCTTTGATATACTCGAAGGTTGTGGCGTCGGGGGCGATAAATCCGCCACGGGCACCCATCTCGATAGAGAGGTTGCAGAGCGTGAGACGACCTTCCATTGTCATGTCTCTGACCACACTGCCCGCATATTCGATAAAATATCCCGTAGCGCCCGATGTTGTGAGACGTGCCATCAGATAGAGAGCCACATCCTTGGCCGTGACTCCCTTGCCGAGCGTTCCCTCTATATTGATGCGCATCGACTTCGGTTTCTGCTGCAATATGCACTGGGATGCCATAACCATTTCCACCTCGCTCGTACCGATGCCGAACGCCACGGCACCCATAGCGCCATGCGTCGAAGTGTGCGAGTCGCCACAGACAATGGTCATGCCGGGCAGCGACAATCCCTTTTCCGGTCCCACCACATGGATGATACCGTTATCGGGCGACATCATTCCGTAGTGTGTCAGCCCGAACTCTGCCGCATTTGCCGCCAGCGTGTCAACCTGTTTTTTAGATACCGGGTCTTCTATAGGCTTGTCCTGGTCGTGCGTCGGCGTGTTATGGTCGGGCATGCAGTATATCTGCGCCGGGCGAAAACATTTTAGCCCGCGGCGGCGCATGCCTTCAAAAGCCTGAGGCGAAGTCACCTCATGACAGTACAGCCTGTCGATATAAAGTTGCGTGGGGCCGTCTTCCACCATCTGCACCACGTGCTTGTCCCAAATCTTATCAAATAATGTGTTCATCTTATATTATTACTGCTTTATATTACATTTCCACTTACCACTCATCTCCTTACTACTTAAACTTATTGATACAGTCGATATAAGCCTCGACCGAAGCCGTCACTATATCCGTATTTGCCCCGAAACCGTAATATATGCTGCCGTTATATTCCACCTGCATGTGAACCTTGCCCACATCGTCAGAGCCTTTGCTGATGGCCTGGATGGTAAACTCTTTGAGCGACATCTCGCGGCGTATGATTTTCTTCAAAGCCCTGATAGCCGCGTCCACAGGGCCGTTACCGCTCGAAGCCTCCTCAAATTTCTGCCCAGAAATATCGAGACCTATGCTCGCCACACTTTTCACCCCCTTGCCTGTGGTGACTTGAAGGAAGTCGAGTTTCACGGCATGAGCGTCAGCGGTATCGGCGCCCGCAAGCATCAGTATGTCGTCATCGTTCACCTCCTTCTTCTGGTCGGCCAACCGGAGGAACTTCTGGTAAATCTTATCCACCGTCTCCTCATTGTCCACATTCACGCCGAGCACACCGAGACGGTATTTCAACGCGGCGCGCCCCGAACGCGCCGTGAGAACGATCGAGTTGTCGTCAAGTCCCACATCCTTGGGATTCATTATCTCGTATGTCTCCACGTTCTTTAAAACACCGTCCTGATGGATACCGCTGGAATGCGCGAAAGCGTTTCGGCCGACAATGGCTTTGTTGGGCTGCACGGGCATGTTCATCAGGCTCGACACCATGCGGCTTGTCGGATATATCTTGTTTGTGTTGATGTTCGTGTCTATGTCAATATGCTTGTGGCACTTCAATATCATGGCAATCTCTTCGAGCGACGTGTTTCCGGCCCGCTCTCCGATACCGTTGATCGTCACTTCCACCTGCCTTGCGCCGTTGAGCACACCGCTGAGCGTGTTTGCCGTAGCCATGCCAAGATCGTTATGGCAGTGTGTCGAGATTATAGCCCTGTCTATTCCGTCGACATGCTCCATGAGGTATTTTATCTTATCGCCATACTCGGCGGGCAGACAGTAGCCGGTGGTATCGGGAATATTAACAACCGTGGCTCCGGCTTTTATCACAGCCTCCACCACCCTTGCGAGATACTCGTTATCAGTACGGCCGGCATCCTCGGCATAAAACTCCACGTCGTCCACATAGCGGCGGGCGTATTTCACCGCTGCCACGGCACGTTCTATTATCTCCTCGCGGTTGCTGTTGAACTTATAGAGTATATGGGAGTCGCTCGTGCCTATTCCAGTATGTATCCGCTTGTGCTTGGCATACTTCAAAGACTCTGCCGCCACTTCTATGTCGCGCTCCACCGCACGGGTCAGCGCACAGATTGTGGGCCACGTCACGGCTTTCGATATTTCTATCACCGAATTGAAATCACCCGGACTCGATACCGGGAAACCGGCCTCTATCACATCCACTCCCAATTGTTCAAGCTGCCTGGCAACCTGAATTTTCTCTACCGTGTTCAACTGGCATCCCGGCACTTGCTCGCCATCGCGCAGCGTTGTGTCAAAAATAAATAGTCTGTCGCTCATATCTCTTTTTCTTTTTATCACTTAAGAACATCCAGTCCGTTACGCCAGGCTTTCCAACTATCCGACACCGTGAATCCGATACCGTCATGAGAACTAAAAAAAGAACCTTTCCCACATCAGAAGTGAGAAAGGCTCCATATCGTTATTACGGCTCGTCTACATACACACCTTTTCACTTCCGACCGGTTGTTTAAGTCGAATGATAATATTAATAATGTGTAGAAGATTTGACTTAACCATGATGTTTCTTCTTTTTATTTCGTTGCAAAGTTAACGATTTATACTCAAAACAACAAACAAATCGTAATATTTTTACCGATAAAAATATCAAACTCAAAGACAACCGACAGTTTTACAGGCTATCATCCATGCGGCAACATCGCATACATTCATGCCGGCCACATCCTCACATATACTTTCTCAGCTCGAAAGCCCACAACTTATATCCTTGCGGCGACAGATGAAGCCCGTCGGAAGTAAGCTCGCGGCGCAATACATTGGTGCCACGCCTGACAAACTTTGGATACAGGTCCACATAAACTATGCCGAGCTTCGAGCAGTGAATATTGAGCAGGCGGTTTATCTCGGGTATATCGCCTGTGCGTCCCGCCAGACGCTTCCACCGCCCCGTGCTCTCGTTTATCGGCAGGACGCTCTGCACATACAGCTCGGTATCGGGAGCGTCGCGGCGTATACGGTCTATCAACCGGCAGACGAGCGACGCTGTCTGAGCGGCAGTGATACCGTGACTGAGATCATTGATACCCACCATGAGGAATATGCGGCGCGGTTTCCCCGGCAAGATCTGGCACAGGCGATGGGCAATGCCCATGGCATCGTCGCCGGCAATGCCGCGGTTTACAACATTATCGGCACGCAACATCCTGCCCCAATCGCCGCCATACTCGGTAAGACTGTTGCCCAGCATCACCGTGGCGGTGGAGTCTACCGCAGGCAGCGACGCAAACATGTCCACCCGCTCGCCATAGTGGCGGGTAGGACGGTAAGCCACCTTCTGAGCGAAAATATGCGCAGCCATGAGGCATGCGCATGCTGATATTAAAAATCGGATGTCCATCGTCAGAACTGTTCGAGTATCCTTATTCTGCTCTCTGTGCTCGGATGAGTGCTGAAAAGCGAGTTCACCATGCTCATCATGCCCTGCGAGAAGTTTTTCGGGTGGATGATATACATCTGGGCAATGTCGTCGCGACCTACATTACGCAGACCCGGATCGCCTGAAATCTTGCGCAACGCTGAAGCCAGGGCGAGCGGATTGCCGCACAGTTCGGCTCCACCGGCATCGGCCATATACTCACGCTTGCGAGAGATTGCGAAGCGGGTGAGCAGCGTGAAGAAATATGCCACGGCACTGCAAACGAGTCCCACGAGCATGATTACCAGCATCGAGAGGCCGTTGCCCTTCTCACCGTCGCGGTTGCTGCCGCCGCCAAACCACATCACATGGTACATCATGCGTACCGTCATACCCATTATCGCCGAGATTATTCCCACGAAAATGATGCTGATGACCAGCAGGCGTGTGTCACGGTTACGGATGTGCGTAAGCTCATGGGCTATCACCCCCGACAACTCGTCGTCGTCAAGCAGAGACAACAATCCCGTGGTGACGGTCACCGTGTAGCTCTTGCGGTCGATACCGCTCGCAAAAGCGTTGAGCTGCGGGTCGTCAATCACGTTAATCTTCGGCATGTCCATGCCACACGACATGCACAGGTTCTCCACAATATTATATACCCGGGGATTTTCCCTGCGCTCGAGCGTACGAGCACCGGTGGCGCTCTTTATCATGGCCGTGTTAGAGAAATAGGCAATCAGGAACCATACGCCCACACCTATGACAACGTATGGTATGGTGCCCACGAAATGGCTGTTCACCACTTCGGCATCGAACACATTTACCATCCGTCCGTACTCGTCGTAATAGTAAGTGCCGAAATAATTGACCAGAGCGAGAAACACCCAGACCGTGCCGAGCAGAATGGCCGGAAACGACAGCAGCAACAACATGCTCATCATGTTGTTATGCCTTATCTGGGTCTGCATTCCTACATACTTCATGGCTTAAAATTTAATCTCCGGCACCTTGTCGAGGGTGGCGCGGTCGGCCTGGGGAATCTCGAACATCGGCTCACGGTGGAAACCGAACATGCCTGCGAAGATATTGGACGGGAATGTCTGCACGGCATTGTTAAGCTCGCGTGTGGTGGAATTAAAGAAACGACGGGACGCGGCGAGCTTGTTCTCTATATCGGAGATCTCGCCTTGCAACTGGAGGAAGTTCTGGTTGGCTTTCAGGTCGGGATATGCTTCGAGAGACACTCGCAGCCCCGAGAGAGCGTTGCTCAACGCGTTTTCAGCCTTTATCTTGTCGTTGATGCCTGAGGCGCCCATTGCTGCCGTCCGGGCCTCGGTCACCCTTACGAGCAGTTCTTTCTCGTGCGAGGCATAACCTTTCACCGTAGACACAAGCTGTGGAATGAGATCATGACGCTGTTTGAGCTGAACATCGATATTGGCAAAAGCGTTTTCACGGTTGTTTCTCAACTTCACGAGGTTGTTGTAGATTCCGATACACCAGATGGCGATAACCGCCACTACCACTAAAATAATAATTACTGTTGTCATAATAATTCTTTTTCGTTAAATTTGAGCGGGACCTTCCCCACATTTATCATTCTACAAAAATAATGCTAAATACCGAGTTTACGACACTCTTTTAAACATTAATCAGTATTTTATCATATTTTTATAATACCGGGTGGCAAACATGGCAAAACGCCGACTGAAAAAAATATTGCCGGGTTATATCTGCCACAGACGCGGGGGCACCTTAAAGAAGAGTGGAAGAGATCTTCAGTTTGTAATAAAAATATCACACACGACATAATCCGCAAGAAATGCATATTAATGCAAAAAGCAAATTAAAAACCGGAAAAATCCTTTGTTTTTTGACAGTAAAGACATTGTAATAAAACCCAAACGCCAACTTTTCACAACGGGTATCCCGTCGCTCTGCATTCGGATACTGGTTGGATTGCAACGGGATACCCGTTGTCTTGCGTTTAGCGGCTAAACGCAAGACAACCGATAGCCGAATACAGGCCCAAAAGCCGTCTTGGACAAAACATAAAAGGCTTCAAGCGCAGAACGCCGGAAGCCTTTTATGCCTGCACGGAAATACGAAAATGCAGACACGGATATATAAACAAATATGTGTCAGGAGACGCAAAATCTCCTTTTATCAAAAAACAATGTCACGAAATGATGTATATTTATGCACCGGAAGCGTACTAAGGTATGGCACAATGATGTCGCTTTGTAAACTTTTATCATAAATACTAATGTTTAATCAAGGGTTATCCGGGACAAAGATACAACAAAGAAACGAAAGTGAGTGCGAAATGGGGAAAGAATGTTGTCTGTTAGCGATTTAACAGTGTTTGTCGAGATGTTGCAGTGCCATCAAAAGCCAACGAAAAGCCAAGAAATGACAGAGTTTCGTTACTATACCGTTACTTTACTTCTTGATTTCAATAGTTTTTTTGATTGCTTTAACAGATTGAAAAACAATATCTGCTGAACGATTGAGACAGCAAATATAGCGAAGTTTCTCATATCTTCGTTACGGTTTCGCTTCGGCTGATTCTTTTGCACCGATACGCTGTGTTTTGCTTACCGTCACTCAACTCTACCATAAATAATTTTGCAAACAAAAAAGTAGAGTTATGAGCAGAAGCACTTTCAGAGTATTATTCTATCTCAAACGCAATGCGCCGAAGAAGAACGGGCTTGTGCCTGTGATGTGCCGTATCACCGTGAACGGCAAGATTTCCCAATTCAGTTGCAAACTGGATGTGGATGAGAAGTTGTGGAATGTCAATCTCGGCAGAATGTCGGGAAGAAGTATTGTTGTACAAGAAGCCAATCGAATGTTGGATAAAATCCGAGTCGGCATCAACAAGGCTTATCAGGAGATTATGGACAAGGCCGGTTATGTGTCAGCCGAGAAAGTAAGAAACGCATTCTTGGGTATGGGACAGAACCATAAGACCCTGCTTGCCGTATTCCGACAGCACAATGAGGATTACGCCAAACAAGTGGGCAAGATGAAAAGCCAACGCAGTTATTGGAAGTATTGCACCGTTTACAACCACTTGGAGGAGTTTATCAAGCATCGCTACAAGGTAAGCGATATTGCCTTGCGTGAGCTGTCCCCGGCATTCATCACAGATTTCGAGTTATTCCTTCGCACCGAGAAGAATCATTGCACCAATACCGTATGGTCGTATATGATGCCTTTCCGCAGCATCATATATACCGCCATCAACAACGGTTGGTTGCAACGTGACCCGTTTTATGCCTATCGCATCACAAAGGAGGAGACCAAAAGAGGTTTTCTGACCAAAGAAGAGATAACAATGCTAATCAACGGAACATTCAAGAAGAAGAGTTACGAACTGATTAGAGACCTTTTCATCTTCTGTTGTTTCAGCGGATTGAGTTGGAGGGATATGTATAATCTCACAACCGATAATTTGCAGACATCGTTCGACGGGCATTTATGGATTAAGACCAACCGACAAAAAACAGGAACGGAAACCAATATCCGATTACTCGATACAGCCAAGCATATCATCGAGAAATATCAAGGAATGGTGGAAGGCAAAAAATTGTTGCCTGTACCTTGTTATGCAAATTGCAGACATGGAATAAAGGCCGTGGCGAAACTATGCGGAATCCAAAAGAACGTCTGCTGGCATCAAAGCAGGCATTCGTACGCCACGACCATTTGTTTATCCAATGGAGTACCCATTGAAACGCTATCCAAATTGATGGGGCACACAAGCATACGAAGCACTCAAATCTATGCGAAGATTACAGCCGAGAAGGTAAGCAATGATATTGAGAATCTATCCAAGCAAATAGAATCGATGGAGAGTTTTATTTGTCAAGCCATTTAATAACCTATTAAACAAAGAAACTATGAAACAAGAAAGAAACATGATAACAATGAACGAATACGGTAAAATCCATTTTCCTATTATCTCCAACAACGTTTGGATGACTACAAACGAATTGATAGAGTTGTTTGGTATCACATATCCGACTTTGAAAGCCAATATCAAAGCCATATACAAAAGCGGTATCTTAAACGAATATGAAACGCAAAGGTATATCAAGTTACCGAATGGTTACAATGTTGATGTTTACTCCCTGCCGTTGATTATCACATTGTCTTTTCGGTTGAATACATTGGGCGCATACAAGATGCGAGAGTATATCATAATCAAACTAACAAGCAATCCGAGAACCGACATTGTATTTATGAATGTGCGGACGCACGAATGTATGAATGAAAGTAAGTGGGAACATAATTAAATGCGTATAAATGAATGTATGGTATTACATTCAAATGTACTTATGTATGATATTCCCATCATACGCTCATTCCCCAATGGGTACAAAGGTATGTGCGGACATTTGCTGAAATCTGCAAGTTCAAGCGTCAAGCCGTTTTCGGAACAATCTTCCTCTCATACTTTGAGAGTATTGATCCGAAAAAACTTGCATCTTTCAAGTCCGCACACATAAAGTACTCATAGAGGAGATGACCGACCGATGGGAAATAGAAAATCCAGACGGATGGCAGAGCATGGATTGCTCCGCTATCCGTTTTTGCATTTGAGAGGGAGAGTCCCTCCCTCAAAGAAACAAAAAATCAGCAATATGGTATTTCTAACAGACCGACCTGCATGCCGGCTTGCAGACCTGCGGGCTTTACGGCAGGTCGGCTTGCGATCCATACAGCCTTATTGCCCACAAACTTGGCAAACTGCCATATTGCTTGCCGATGCTATGGCAATCCCGCCGTTTACAAACCACGAATTGAAACTTCAGACTTGTGTTCTTCTGAACACAGCAAGGTATGTTTTCAGCTGCTCCAAATGAATTGAGCCGCTTCAAACTTGATGTTCGTAGGAACATACCTTGCCCCATTCCGCGAACTTCTCCCTCCAAAGTCGGAACAACATGGATAAAAGTGAAATAAACGAGAGAGAATTATCTCCAATTGATAAAAAACAAGTATTTTTGCAGTAAAATAACAGGTTATGCTATTTGAAGACACAAAATATTTGGATTACAGGTTCCCAGAACCTCAATATTTGGGAGCCAAGCATATTCACAGAGGATGGATTGCACAATTCATACCAGAGGATGCTTGCACTGTTTTAGACGCATTTTCTGGTTCTCAGTCCGTTGCCTATATGTTTAAGCAATTGGGGAAGAAGGTTATAACAAATGACTTTCTTAGTTTTAACAATTCAATAGGAAAGGCTCTCATCGAGAATTCCGACAATAAACTTGATTCCTCAGATTTAGAAATTTTGTTCTCAAGCAATGATAATCCTTCAAATTTTAATCTGATAGAAGAGTTGTATTCTGAATTGTTCTTTCAAACTGAGGAGGCAGTCTTTGCTGATAGTTTTCGTAGCAATGTACATAAATTGAGTAATCAATATAAACAGGCTTTGGCTCTAGCTATAATGTGTAGAAGTATGACCAGAAAAGTGACAATGGGTCATTTTGCTCATACTCAAGCCTTGGTTTATGCTTCTGACCCAATGCGTATAAAGCGTAATCGCAGTTTGATACGTCCTTTAAAAGATATATTCTTAGATTTGTTGCCAGAATACAATGCTGCCGTTTTTGATAATTCCAAAGACAATGTTAGCTATAACAAGAATATTCTTGATTTATTACCGACATTAAAAGGAGTTGATTTGGTATACTTTGATCCTCCTTATTGTAATAGTCATGCTGATTATCAGTCTTTTTATCATTTGCTGGAAACATACGTGGAATATTGGAAAGACAAGCAGTTTGTAAATGGGACGAAACGATATGAACCCAAGCGATATAGTGGCTTTGACAAGAATAGTGAAGCTATATCAAACCTGCAATTGATGTTTGAACTAGCTACTCATATCCCTACTTGGTTGGTAAGTTATAATGACCGAAGTTTTCCAGATATTGAAACTATGGTTAATTTAATAAAGCCGTATCGTAATGTTAAAGTTGAAAGGAAGAAATATAGTTCAGGAAGAGGCGGAAAGGGTAGTGTTGCAGGAAGTAGCGAAATCCTTTTAGTATGTACAATGAAATAGTTCTGTGTTATGACAAATTTTGAAAAATGGGATAAAGAGTTTAGAAGTCAAAATCTTTTTGCGTTCAACTCTAATGAGAATGCTTTGATGTGGTTAAAAGTGAGAGCTGTTTGTAGAGGAAAACAAATTCAGCAATTCCTTGAGGCTAGTGGTATTACCTTGACTTCATCAAAAATAGCAGAGCAAAATGTAGAGCTGTTTGAAATGCTTGAAACTATGCCTAACGCAATGCAATTGCTTGATGTATTCTTGAATGAAAGGAACCATGAATGGTACAATACAATGGGCATAGATGAGGAGAAACTAAAGAATGATTTGTATAAAGTTCGCCATTATGCTTGGGGAGGAGATCAGAATAATTCTTTGGACAAACATCTTGTAAGTAGATATGTTAAAGTAATTAGCAATTACGATGAGTTACAAAGTAAGCAAAATGAAATAGCTGAAAATGCGTGGAATTATGTCCAAACAAGTTGGTATAATAATTGGACTTCTTATCTAATTGAATCACTTTTCAAACGCCATAAAAATGTCATTTCAGCCGTGGGTGAAATAAAAAGTGTTGATTTCTTTTTGAATAATAATCCAATAGATTTAAAAGTTACATTTTTCCCAAATCAATATATGGACGAAAAACTGAAAAACAAGCTTGGGAAAAGAGAACTAACATGGTTGAAGCAGAAAGCAAGAGAAGTTGGCATTATAGTGGATTGTACTCAAACCGATTCCCAACAACTTTACACATTGTCTGAAAAGCTGGCAGAAATAGGTAAGAATGATATTCTTGAAGAATTAAAAACCAAAAGAAAAGAAGTTATTGCTGAAGCACAATCCAATGTGTTAGAACTTATGACATGGCTGTATGCCAATCAGGGTGAAATGCGTTTTGGAGCAGAGAATAGATTGTTTGTAATTCTAGTTGATTCTACTGATATGAATGAGTCTTGGAAAATGAAACGAGCATTTGCATTGATAGAACCTAAAGTAAAGGACTATCTTGATAATTTTAATGAAGATTCTTTGAAAGAAATAAGTTTCATGTTTAAGGGCAATCAGTACAAAAGTCTAGCAGATGTGATTTTTGTTGTAAAATAGTATTCTATGGAATGGGTATTTGATGGAATAGGAACAGAATTAGTTTCGCTATTGATAGGAGGCATTTTAGGCGGTACTATTGGTTATAAAATAGGAATTAAGAACAAAATTTCCCAATGCCAAAAAGGAAGAGATAATGCAAATCAAGTTCAAGTAGGAAGTGTCGTAAATAATGGAAATTCAGAAAGCAGGAGATAACGCACAGCAGTACCAAATTCAACAGATTACTATCAATCAAGGTATTGATGAGAAGCGTGCAAGGGAAATATATGATGAAAAATATAGTATCGCAAAACAGGACTTTACAGAAGAAGCTTTACGTATAGCCAATGAACGAGTAAAAGAACTGGAGAACAGGCTTATACCTAAAATGGAAGCTGTAAATGATGGATTAAAGGCTTTTGCAGACCCAAGTTTCCAATTGTTATTAGTTGATGCACAAAAGGCTGCAGCCGCAACAGAGCGTTCTGTTGATTATGATTTATTGTCTGAATTGTTAGTTCACAGAATAGAAAAGGGGAATGATAGGCATATTAGAACAGGAATACATAAAGCTGTTGAAATAATCGAAGATATTTCCGATGAGGCATTGCTTGGATTAACAATTGTCCATTCTGTAAATACATTTATGCCTATTGCTTCAGATATTAAAGTTGCATTAGATATACTTGACAATTTGTTTGGAAAGATAATGTATGCAAAATTACCGCAAGATACAGATTGGATTGACCAATTAGATATTTTAGACGCAGTTCGCATAAATCAACTAGGAAAATTTAAAACAATAAAAGATTATTATTCAAACTCTTTAAAAGGGCTTCTTGAATTAGGAATACGTAAGGAATCGGAAGAATATTACAAAGTCCAAGAAATATTGGCAGAGCGGAAATTGCCATTTTCATTAATCATGAATGAAAATTCATTAAATTCAGATTATGTAAGAGTTAATGTAAATGGGATTGAGAGTGTTGAATCGCTTAGTTTCGTGCAAAACATAAATGGAACTTACCTAAATATCCCTTTTACCTTGGAGCAAAAAAATGCGGTCAAATCAGTTTTTGAATTATATTCTAATGACAGTAAAGTCAAACAAGAATTAAATAATACATTTGTAGAGGAATGGAATAAACATTCTAATCTTTTTAAATTAAGAGAATGGTGGGAAAAATTACCCTACTCTTTTAATATTACCTCAGTAGGTAAGGTACTCGCACATGCTAATGCACAGAGATGTGACAAGAGCTTACCTACTTTAAATTAATAAAGTAGCCAAACTCTTTGCTTAATCAAGGAATTTGGCTACTTTTGTATCAGAGTTGTTTGACAAAGCATAATGCAGAAGATTGGTGCAATCTCAAAGTCGCCAAATCGTTACCAACAACTTTCTATCATAGCATTCGCTATTTGTGTATCAATCATATACGGAATAATTGATTATTCGCCACAAAGATATGTCAAAAAGCGGCGCAAAGCAAATTTTACCACGATACACTTCACGATACACCACGGAATAAAACCGACTGAAAAAAAGAACGGCGTCGGACTGTCGCCCGCCGCCATGACTATCAGTTTGCATTGACTTATCGCCGTAAGATACACGGCTCAGGAGCCGCGCTTTTTCATCTTCGCCATCACCTTGTTGTAATAACGCTGTGTGCGTTTCACGCTGTAACGCATGCCGCCGTTCCACGAACGGATGGCACGCTCCACATTGTTTGCGGTGTTGTGCCGAGACTGTATCAGAAGAAACATCTCCTTAGACTTATCCACGCTGAAACGGTCTTTCAGCGTATACCTTTTCTTGCTTTTCCTGCCCTTCAAGATGTTGTTGCACTCACGCACAAGAATAGGTGTAATCTGCATCACGCCGACCGAATTGCCGCTTACCGCCCTTGGGTTTCCCTCGCTCTCGACCATTATTATGGCATCGATAACCGGATTCCAGTCAAATGAGGCTGATGATGCAGCAGAGTTATTTCCGGCAAAGACCGGAGTTGGATTCGATAAAATTGAAATTAAAACTAAACATACGATTTTATTAAAAATACTCATCATAAATGATTTTATGGAACTGGACATCATTAAAATATCCTCGGCATGACACTAATCAAACACTATCAATGCCATGCCTGGCTCCTATTTACTTACTACAAGTATAAACGTCTCACCGCGAGACAAAAACAATACTTGTTCTGTTATCGGGTGCAAAATTACGAAAAAAAATCCGAACAACCAAGAAAAATATAGAAAAAGAGTATTTATCACGCTATTACATAGTGTTGAGTATCAATTATTTAAGGGGAAAAGCGCATTCCGATTTACCCTTGCGGACAACCCGAAACGCACTGTATATGCACATTACAGACGAATGAAAACGCCCGACTTTTAGACCAATGGCAAACGGATGCCTGTCACATGGCGGCATACTCGTCTTTCATCTTTTTGGTGAACTTCCTGACCACCTCATCAAGCGAGTGGTCGATAGATTCGTATATGAGCCGGTCGCAGGCATCGGCATTGAAATATATCTGGTTCCAATACTTCTTGTTGAAGTGAAACGCCGGCTCAACGGCCGAATATCTCTCCCGCAACTCGATGGCCCGCTCCGGGTCACACTTCACTATCACGAGGTCGGGGTTATCAAAGCACAACACGGCAAACATCTTTCCCATGACCTTGAAGACAAGGGTTTTGTCGTCGAACGGAAAAGACTCCTCGCATCCTTTCTTCGTAAGACAGTAATCACGGACTGCTTCTATATTCATGTTTATATAACGGACAAACGGCGTCCATATTGCATCCGGCGGCGGAATAACGGGCGGACATGGCGAAAAAGACCGCTCGCCCCCTCCGACATCCGTCTACGCTCATGCTTGAAAAAAGTCATGCGGCTGACCTTTTGATTTGCCGCAGATAGAACAGAGACACCGAAACTAAAGTCAGGAACTCGGCGGTGGGAATGGCAAGCCACAGCCCGCTGACACCGAGTGCATGCGGCAGGAGCACAAAACTCGGCACAAGCAGAAGCATGCCCCTGAGCGACGTGAACACGGTGGATGCCATGGCACGCTCTACACTCTGGTAATATCCGATGAAAGCGATGTTGACCGAGAAAAAGACAGCGCACAAAGCGAACAACGGCAGCCCAGCCAAGGCTATCCCGTAGGCCGCCTCGGACGGGGTGAGGAACAAGGCGGTTATGGCTGGAGCGCCTATCCACAGGCACAACGACACGACCGTGCCGCAAACAGCGGCCGTGAAGAGGGATACACGGAGGGTGCGGGCCACACGGGCATCACTGCGCACTTTGTGATTAAAACTTATTATCGGCTGGGCCGACTGGGCGACAGCGTTGCTTATAGAGAATACTATTGGGAAGAGATAGCACGCCACGGCGAAAGCGGCCACGCCCTCTTCGTTGAGCATAGACATGAACATATAATTGCCTGTGAGCATCATCACGCCCATGGCAAGCTCGGTCAGGAAAGTGGCAAATCCTATCTTCATGATATAAGTGACATTGCGTATGGAGAGAAGCAAGGACGTGACGGAGAGTTTCAGTCGGTAGAACCTCAACTTATACGAGAACCGGACGAAATACGCCAGGGCCATCAATCCTCCGAAAACACACGCTGCCGACGTAGCCACGGCCGCTCCCTTGACACCCATGTCCAAAGAGAATATCATGTACCAATCGAGCGCAATGTTCACTACGGCGACCAGAACCTGTATCCACATGGCATAACGAGGAAAACACAAGACCGTTCGTCAAGGGAGAAATACTGATACTCACATCCGATATATACTTCTCGATAGAAGACGTATCGGAAGATTTCCATGCCCGATATATATCGCTGTCGAAAGGCATGCTCGACTCGGCGTATTATAAAATACCGAACTTCGGGCTGTGGGAGTTTCTTCACCGCACACCCATCCTGAGGCCGACAAAGCCGCAACAGGCCTTAATAACACAGTGGACAGACCAAAACGAGTGGATAATGAATAACGTATCGGGCGCATTGCGCACACAACTCGTGAACAACAACACTTACAACCTGTTCATCGCAATAGACACATGCCTGTCAAAATTCTATCCGAACCTGAAATACATAGACAAGAACAGGGCATGGGCCATAACGTCACGGTTTCTGCTACTGCTCTCAATACACGTACACTCAAAACGCGACGTAAAGTTCTACGCCGACAAAATGAACATCACCACGGGCTATCTTTATAAGGTATGCCGCCACATTTACGGCGTATCCCCGAAATCAATGATTAACGAACAACTTACAGTTGAGATAAAAATGTATTTGACCGACACTGACATGTCGGTCAAAGATATAGCCAATAAGCTCGGCTTCGAAGATCCTTCATATATGTGCAGGATGTTTCGCAAAGAGACGGGACTATCACCAATACAGTTCAGGAACAAGTCTACGTGAGGATACTGGATACGGATTAGCTCCATGTTACAATCCTGTTTGTGTTTATCGGCAGTGCGGCCGATAAACACAAACAGGATTTCTATCGGAACAACAGGAAAAGTCAGGGCACTATATGCTCTACGCCGTCTTTTGTACTGACGTATTTTTCACCACAAATACCGGTTCCCACTTCTTCAGCTTCCTCTTCGGTCCCGTCACTGTATCTTACTTTCCACTTGCCCTTCTTAGAACCGCCGAAGAACACTTTCACTATTACGTAAAGGAAGATACCCAGCAGAGCCACCATGACGAGCATCATCGCGAGATAGAACGAAAGGAAAGTAATCACGGCCATGTATACTACGTAACCTATCCTGCCGCCCCATCCGGGAAACTCTTTTATTGCCGGCAGGCACTTATAGCCCATATAACCGAACAGACCGGCCAGCAGTATGCCGGCTATTATCTCGACAGTGCCATTACCGATACTTGTCATTTGAAGGACAAAAACTATAAGACTTATTATCGCTCCGCCTATAAGAGCGTGAAAAACAAGTCTTCCAGAAGTCGGGACATGGCTTGGATTCGAACGTGAGAAGAGCGCATTCTCTAACTTGTTTAATACTTTTAATTCCATTATGTTTACGTGTCAATGTGTTTATTTACAGTGTAGTCAATATAATCAAGGCGGCAATGGCATGCCGGCAGACCGGCCGTCAATCCCAGTTGTCTGTGTCGGTAATGTCCATAAAATATGCTCCGTCAACAAAGGCGCCACGGTTTGATGAAAATGCCGGATAGACAACGATAGGTGTCTCGCGATTGTCCAATACCTTTCCATCCGGGTCCGTTTCTTTGGTAAGCAGCATATACCAGCCGCAAAGCTCTCCCGAGTAATAGTTTTCATATGTCATGATGCGACCGGTACTGTACACCACACGGCCTTTATGGACGGCCTTTACTTTCCTGCTCTTACCGCTCTTGTCTCCGATAAAAGCCCATGTCTCCGTCGTTTCGAAATCGGAATTACTTTTGGTGTCAACATAATGGGCATCCTGTTCGTCGCCACCTACCTCCGACGGAGATATAAGCAGGTCTGCGGCCTTATATATTTTCATCTCATCGGGACGTATCCTGTCGAGCATCGACGCACTGACATAAGCGCTCTTGCCAAGCGGATCTTTCACTAACGTCCAACCGTTCTTCGACGATTCCGTGATAAACACCATGCCTTGGGCGGCTTTTCCAACGACCTTGCCCTGAGGAGAAGGTGCGGCTCGCATGTTGACATTCTTCTTGGTAACAAAAGAAAGAGTCTGGGTTGTTTGCGCAAAAGCATTCATTGCTGCCATGAATGCCGCTAAAAAGATAATCAACTTCTTCATATATATATATATACTGTATTGGTTTTTGCAAAGATAAAGATAATTTCACAAATCACCCACGATTGTTAATAAAGATTGATATAATGGATATTGGGAATTAACAGACACCACTACAGATATGCTTACTGTCCGTCAATTTCATCATACATGGCAGCGGTGTTGGATTTACAGTATGCAAAAAACCGGCTCTTTACGGAGTCAGTGACTGCCGTAAAGAGCCGGTTAAATATTTAATAAACCCTTATTATTTTACCAATACAACCAGATATTTGCTCGTGCTCCAAAACTTCTGCGGGTCTGTTATTCTAAGAACATACTGCTTGCCGGCATCCTGCTGCAAAGAATAGCTGCCTGCCGGATGGGCTGTGAGCATCTTAGCGGAACGGGAGTAGAGTTTTATCTCCTTGTCGACACGGATATCTATCTTGGTGAAATACTCGCGGTTGAAGTTAGACTGCAACACCTTTCCGTCCACAAGGATTTTCTGCGACTTCAATTCACTCTTCGTTCCGAACACGAACCATGCGGTATTGAGCTGCTTATCCTGCGTGCTGATTGTGGTCGCTTTCTGGGTATTTTCCTCTTGCAGTGAAGAGACATCAGTATTCAGACCTGTTATTTTCTCGTCAAGTTCGGCGATGTGGATATCCTTTGCGCTCAGTTCGGCACGCAACTGAGTCAGCTGCTGGTCTTTCTCTTCAAGCTGTTTTGTAAGATTTTCTATAGTACGCTTGAACTGATCTCCCTGAAAAGCGCTCTCACGCAACTGACGCTTAAGTTTGTTTATCAGTTCTCTGTTCTGCGCCATGGCCGACTGTATGAACTGGACATTCTCCCTGATACGCTGCTCACGGCTTGCTCCCTCGCCCTGCTTGGCTATGCTCACACGTTGCTCGGCCTCGTTAATCTCCTTGAAGCCTTCTTCTATCTCATTGAAAGTAGCCATCATGTCATTGATCTCATTGTCTCGCTGAGCGATTATCTGATTCAACGAATCGCGCTGACGTTCAGCCGTAAGATCGGCGTTTGCTCTCTCCTGCTTGCATGACGCTACGGCCACCAAACACATTAATATAAATAATAACTTTCTCATAACTCATTATTTTTTATGTTTCTTAATCTATGTTTCTAATTTTCTTGCTCTCTGACTTTATGCTTTTTATTCTCTTTTTCCGACACTCCTGCCACTACGATGACAATCTCTCCCCTCGGCTCGGTGGCCTCGAAATGGGCTGTCAACTCGCCAAGCGTACCGCGCACACTCTCTTCATGCACCTTTGAGATCTCACGGCAAACACTAACCTGACGCTCCTCGCCAAACACCTCTGACAACTGGCCGAGAGTTTTCACCAGCCTGTATGGCGATTCATAGAATATCATTGTGCGACTTTCATCTCTCAACGATTCCAGTTTTGTCTGACGGCCTTTCTTCTGCGGCAGAAAACCTTCGAAGGCGAATCTGTCGCAAGGCAAACCGCTTGACACCAGAGCCGGCACAAACGCCGTGGCACCAGGCAGGCACTGCACCTCGACACCGGCACGGACTGCCTCCCGCACGAGATAGAAACCCGGATCGCTGATGCCCGGAGTACCGGCATCGCTGATAAGCGCGACAGTCTGTCCGGCCTGCAAACGGGACACAACGGATGCCGACGTGCCGTGCTCGTTAAACTTGTGATGCGACATCAGATGATTCTGTATGTCGTAATGCTTCAACAGTTTGGCCGACGTGCGGGTATCCTCTGCCAGCACGAGGTCGGCCTCTTTGAGGATTCTGACCGCTCTGAACGTCATATCCTCCATATTTCCCACCGGCGTGGGTACGATATATAGTGTTCCCATATCACTGGCAAATGTACGTAATTATTCTCTATATCCAAAAAAATGCCCTGTTTCTTTGTAATTTTTAAAACGTATTTGTATTTTTGCAACCAAATGACAGGAAACTTGACTGGGGAGACACACCGCCCCGGAAGAATAGAAGTGGTGTGCGGCTCGATGTTTTCAGGCAAAACAGAAGAACTGATACGGAGGATGAGACGTGCGATGTTTGCACGCCAAAAAGTAGAGATATTCAAACCGGCGATAGACACCAGATATTCCGATGAGCAAGTGGTCAGCCACGACAAGCATACGATAAAATCGACACCGATAGATTCTTCGGCACAAATTCTGCTTCTATCCTCGGAAATAGATGTGATAGGAATAGATGAGGCACAGTTTTTCGACAACGGACTGCCAGAAGTATGCAACGAACTGGCCAACAGGGGTGTGCGGGTCATCATCGCCGGGCTTGACATGGACTATAAGGGAATACCGTTCGGCCCAATCCCGGCACTATGCGCCATTGCCGACGAAGTGATAAAAGTGCACGCCATCTGTGTAAGATGCGGAGCGCTGGCATACGTAAGTCACCGCACGGTGGAGAACAGCAGCAGAGTATTGCTCGGCGAGACGCAAGAATACGAACCGTTATGCCGCGACTGTTATCAGAAAGCCATTGCGAATAATCACATAGAGTAACCTACAATGCTTGACAAAACCATTACTTTCGACCGCTTCGTACGGCTCATGCTTGGCATGCTTTTCGCCGCCGCCTTGCTCTATATAACCAATTATCTGGGCAACGTTCTGCTGCCTTTCTTCATCGGTTGGCTGCTCGCATACCTGCTATATCCGGCTGTAAGATTTGTACAATACCGCATGCACGTCAAAAACAGGGTACTGTCTATAATGATAACACTGATTGTGGTGCTACTGGTAATCGGAGGCATAACATATCTTATAATACCGTCGATGGTGGAACAGTTTGAGAAATTGGGCTATCTGGTAAACAAATATCTGCATGAGGTGACAAACATCCCCAACTTCCCGATAGCCGCCAGAGACTGGATATCAAACAATCATGACAATATAAACCGATTCTTCAAAGACAGCAATCTCCCCGACACAGCACGAAAAATAATGCCTCAGTTGTTTGCTGTGATAAGCCAGACGGCAAATATTATCATAAGCATCGTGGCATCATTGATAGCCCTGCTATACATGTTTTTCATATTGCTCGACTACGAGATACTGGCAGCCGGGCTGATAAAGATATTTCCCAAGAAGAGCAGACCGTTCTGGCGTGCCCTAATCGATGACGCCGAACGTGAGCTGAACAGTTATATCAGAGGCCAGGGACTTGTGGCACTATGTATCGGAGTGCTTTTCTGCATCGGATTTACAATCATAGGTTTCCCGATGGCTATAGGCATGGGAATAATGATAGGCGTGATGAGCCTTATACCATACGTACACTCTCTGGCTCTTATTCCCATCGTATTCCTCTCACTGCTCAAAGCGGCAGACACAGGAACAAACTTCTGGGTGATATTACTGTCTGCCTTGGCTGTGTTCGGAATTATTCAGCTTATAACAGACATGATATTAACTCCCAGAATAATGGGTAAGGCCATGGGGCTCAATCCGGCCATACTGCTCCTGTCTCTATCCGTATGGGGAGCGTTGCTCGGATTTATCGGATTGATAATTGCCCTTCCGCTTACCACCCTGCTCATCGCATACTACCAGCGGTACGTGACCAAGGAGGCAAACATCCCGAACGAGAAGGCAAACATTCCAAATGAGAAGTCCGGCGAATAAGCAGGTGTAAATATTATATCACGGATTTAACACTTTATTTGCAGTCGAAATATGTCTGTACATACGATACGGACGGCGATACACACCGTCATTACCGCATCGTATGACGTGACTATTCTTGCCGCTATCCGCAACGGAATACCCGTTGTAAGGTATTTCGCAAGCTATTGCGACGCACTCGGCAACCGATCGTCTCACATCGGAAAGGCTACACGGAGTTGGGATATATCTATTATTCCGGATAGGGTGTCGCATCGGATAAAAGAAAGCGGCTGCATATCTGGAAAAAGGTGTCGCGCAAGGCAATACGGATGCTAAATTCCTCCTCGGGAAACTGTATTTCTATGGTGAAGTCGTAGACCGAGACTATAAACGGTCATACGACTTGCTGAAGGGAACTGTCGATGAGAGATATTTGGCAAGTGAAGACACTATAAATATGTACACTGCAAATATCCTTGGCATATGTAACGAACATGCTTACGGTACGAGGCGCAACATATACAAAGCCTTATTATATTACAAAAAAGCACACCAGAAGGACAACAACGTGGTGCTATGCTGATGGAAAGGAGACAAATGGAGGCTACTTATGACAGCCCGGATGCTTCAGGTTCGCATGGTGACAAATCTCCCATCTCTCCCATCAATTTCCTCCTATCATCCCCAATCCCAAACAAAAAAAAAAGAGAGTTTCTCTCTCCGGATTACCGGAAAAAGAAACTCTTTGCCGTGTCTCGGGGGAACTAAAAAAGGCGGGCTTCTACTCTCCCGCATTGCATCGCAGTACCATCTGTGCAGGCGGGCTTCTGTTTTCATATGGCTGTTCGGACTGGAGAACAACTTCTACATGCAGACCGGACTGATTATGATTATCAGACTGCTTTCCAAGACCGCCATTCTGCTGACCGAATATGCAGGCAGGCGGCGGTCGGAAGGCGTGACATTGTCACAGGTGGCATGCAGCGTTGCAAAGGCTCGTCTGCACCCCATCATGATGACCGGCTTGTCTATTGTGTTCGGGCTTATTCCGCTGGTGACGGCTCATGGCGTGGGTGCCAACGGCAGCCGCTCGCTTGCAACAGGCGTAATCGGCGGCATGACAGTGGGCACATTGGCATTGCTGTTTCTCGTGCCGTCGCTGTTCACCATATTCCAATTATTGGTGTCCGGTAAACATGTCATAGCACTTATTCCTTCTGGTTTTGTTCATGGACAAGCCCTCTTTTGGGCAAGCCAAGTTGGCTATCCGGTAAAACGCACCTTACTTTTGCAACATCCACCAACATATAAGCGCATGAACTTCGTTAGAATGGCTATATAAAGGTCATATATGCCATTTTCTTGTGATTTCAGTATTCCTATACAGCGGTTACATCAGCTATCCGGCAAACAGAATGGCGAAAAATACATTGAAAAGTTTTACCGGGCACCAATATATTCAATACATTCAAGAACTGGTTAAACATAATTAACGTGAGTTCGATAAACTACAATCGGCGCCATGACCACCAAGACCATGGGATCCCTCAATATATTCCCGCCGCCCCGGCTCACAGTACCGCTCGACATAAAAAAGAGTCCCCGGCTGTCGGATGCTGTTAATCCGACAACCGGGAAATCACGCCGAGCGCATCAGGTACACATGATACGGAACGACACGCTCACTTGAAAACCAACGTCTTGAAAAGCCTCAGGACGGTATCGTCATCAAGAAGACGGGAGGCCTCGAAGCCGCCGCCGAGGTAATAGGCGCTTATCTCACCGGAGGAAGTGCGCACGAAATAACAGTCGGAGGAGGACAAGGGGGCCATGCCCTCATGGCTGCCGACGCCGGCAGACAGGGGACCGAGGTTGGAGCTTATCATGGACAGCTGCGCCACGGTGGGAAGGTCCCACCCGGAGGTATCGCCGGAGGGCAACAGGCCGGGCATGGCCGCTCTCACCGCGGAAAGGAGCGACTCCTGACCGTCGTTCTCCGACACGGAAAGGCCGGAAACCGTGGCGGCGCCCATCAGGGTGACAACGGTGGAGCCGTCGTCACCGGAGGTGGAGGACAGGACGTAGGATCCCTAAAAAAGGCTGCCTGCGGAAGGGGCGGCGGCACCGCCGGGAGTGACGGGAGGCTCCTGCCCTTCCCCATCGGATGACGACCCTCCGAAATCGAACGATATGTCACGGACGCCGGCCCAATCCTCGCCGAGAAGGGTGCCGGAGAGTTGGACGCCGGAAGATGTGTAGCGGCCGGCGATGGAGATGCGGTAGTTGGCTGAGAGGCTCTCGCCGCAGCTGTAAGAGTAGCTGCGAACGCCGTCGGGGAAAGAGAGGCGGACGGTGACCGTGGCAGGACCGGACGCACCGTAATGGTAAAAGGGGCGGTCCATGGCCCAGACACGGCTGTCACCACGGCGGGACAGGGGGATGACGCACTCGCCGGAGGAGGAGCCGAAGCTGCCGTCGAGGCGGAGGTCATCGCAAAGGGGACGGAGCAGGACGGACACGGAAGTGACTGAAACAGGTACATTGTCCATCGTTACGGAGGAAATCTCCATCACACGGCGGGAAAGACCGAGCGTGAGGGTGTTGCTCTCGCCATCGACGAGGGTGATGTCGTTATGCCCGGTCATGATGTCGCCGTGGCTCTTTCCTGAACGAAGCCGGACCACGGAACCGGACGTGGCGCCCACGGATGAGGGGAGTTCGTAGTCTGATGAGGAGGCGCCGGCAACGGCGAGGACCGTGAAAGAGCCCTCGTGAAGGGACATACGGACGGATGTCTCACCGGAGGAGAGGCTGTCACGGCCGACACATTTGCCGGAGGGGTCAAACACGTAAACGTTGACGGGATAGCTCAGGGGCACGGACGAGGACTCGGAGCGGGCCAGGACCGAAAGCGTGCCTGAGCCGGACGGGGACGGGGATGTCACGTCATCGGGAAGCACGTCCTTGGAGCAGGACGGAAAAAGAAACAGAACGAAAAGGAGGGCCGGGACCGAGCCGGCGACGCGCGATTGGAAAGCGCGGAGCAAGGAGTGGCGATTGATAATGTCTCTCATGGCATTAGTCGTTTTTTTAGTTGGAAATATTATAAGTTTATATTTGCCACGGGAGCGGACTTGACGGGGAGCCGGAACCAGCGGGACGTATCAAGGACGCACCGCGAGGATATGACGGAACCGCGACGGCAGAACACACATGGCAACGCAAAGGTAAGACTATCCGGCCGGATGTCAAAATTTAAGAACGGATATTTTCATACAAAGAGCAAAAAAAACAATCACGAACGGCGGTAATGAAAATAAATGACTCCGGGGAACGCGAAACGGCAAAGCGGGACGACGCAGGAACATTGTCGGAACACAATTGGGAAACTCTCTGTGAGAACCTCAGAAATTGTTGAAACACAGCAGGAACATTGTTGTAACACCGATAGGCGGCAGCGGTAACCGTGCAAAGATATTGTTGAAACACCTTACACCATTCAGAGCCAACACAGGAGAACTGTTATACCACCGCCGGAACAAAAAAAAGTTCCCCCGGACACCATGACGTGTCCGGGGGAACGAAAAAAAAGGCGGCCTCCTACTCTCCCGCATTGCATCGCAGTACCATC
>NZ_JABKKK010000015.1:0-68231 GCF_013166535.1 Prevotella sp. PTAC | reverse complement strand
TAATTGTAGCGAATCAGATGGCAATTTACGCCATTTTGAGAAAAATACAGATATTGGTCAATTTTTCCTCAAAAAGATTTGGATTTTATCACAGTATCTAAATCCAAAGTATGAGTGTAATCCGGTATCGAAGAACAATTCATTACTCTGAACAAGTGGCAAAGTTAATACTATTTCTTCCGTCCTGAAAATTTCTTGTCCTTTTTAGCCTCCGGGAACACAAAAGTCGTGTTATATTCCCCGTCAAAGGCGACAACAGCATCGAAACTCTTGCCCTGTTTGCTCTTGAACCCTTTGAGCAGCTTGGTATGCCCTTCGGTGAGCAGGTCTTTGATTTCATCGTCGGACAGGGTGCGTCCCGCTTTCAGCCGGAACACGGGCAGTCCGCACTCCGTGTTGTCGCAGCGTACCACCTTGCCGTAGAACCGCATCCTGCCCGTGCCACACTTGGGACACGCGCAGCCGGAGTCACGGCTGCCGAAGAGCTTGTCGCACGAGATCAGTTCGGAGGTTATCTCACGTGTGTACGCCTCTATCTCCTTGCGGAAGGTGTCGTCGGACAGTTCCCCGCGCTCGATACGCGCCAGCTCCTTTTCCCATTCGCCCGTCATGGCAACATCGGCGATGCGCATCGTCTTGACGACGGAATTGAGGGCAAGTCCTTTTTCGGTGGGAACAAGCGACTTCTTGCAGCGTTCCATGTAACCGCGCTTGAAAAGCGTTTCGATGATGGAGGCGCGTGTGGCGGGAGTACCGATGCCACAGTCCTTCATCGCCTGCCGCAGTGCGTCGTCCTCAATTTCCTTGCCCGCCGTTTCCATTGCCGAGAGCAGGGTGGCTTCGGTATGCAGCGGCTTGGGTTTGGTCTTTCCTTCGGTAATGGACGAGCCTTTCGGTGTCAGCGTGTCGCCTTCCTGCCAGCCGGGGATGGTAATTTCCTCTTTTTCCTCGCCATAGACGGCACGCCATCCGGTTTGCTTCACGACGCTGCCTTTTACGGTAAACTCCACTCCGGCACATTCCGCCGTGACAGTGGTCACATCCTTGACGCATTTCTCAGAGAATGCCTCGACCATGCGCCCGGCAATCATCTGATAGATGGTATTGTCCTCTTTGGAGAGGAAGAGCGGTTTCTCACCCGTGACGAGCAGGGCATGGTGGTCTGTCACCTTGCCGTCGTCCACGCTGCGGCGTGTCGGGGCGGCTTTTGCCCGCACCTTGTCTTTCCATTCGGGCTGTGTGCCGATGAAAGCGAGCAGTTTGGGAATTTCGGCAAACACGTCTTCGGGGATGTAGCGGCTTCCCGTTCTCGGATAGGTTATCAACTTCTTTTCGTAGAGTTTCTGCGCGATTTCAAGCGTCTGTTCCGCCGTGAAGCCGTGCTTGGCGTTGGCTTCTTTCTGGAGCGTGGTCAGGTCGTAGAGCAAGGGAGTTTCCTCCGTCTTCTCCTTGCGCTCGGCTTTCGTGACAGTGGCGCAACCTGCCGCCTTTACCTTATTATATAGTTCCATCGCCGGTTCTTTCTCTTTCCATTTCTCGGAGGATGAGAATTTCACGACTTCGCCGTCGCAACCGTCCGTTGCGATATGGAGCTGCCAGAATGCTTCGGACGTAAAGCGGCGGTTCTCCCAGTAGCGTTCACATACCATAGCCAACGTTGGTGTCTGCACCCGCCCCACGGAATACGTGCCGTGTCCGGCGGCGATGGATAACGCCTGTGTGCCGTTGATGCCCACGAGCCAGTCGGATTCGCTCCGCGCTTTGGCGGCGAGGTAGAGGTTGTCGTATTTGCTGCCGTCTTCGAGTTTCCGCAGTCCCTCGCGGATAGCTTTGTCGGTGAGAGAGCTGATCCACAGGCGCACGAAAGGAGTGGTGCAACCCGTATAGTGGTAGAGGTAGCGGAAGATAAGCTCTCCCTCGCGTCCGGCATCGGTCGCCACGATGATATGTTCGCTTGTGTCGAACAGTCTTTTGATGACTTTTATCTGCGACACCACGCCGCTGTCGGGCTTGTAACCTTTCTCCGTCCTGACCTGACGGGGGACGAGCGTGAATGTGTCGGGAATAATCGGGAGGTTGTCACGGACAAATCCGCGCACGCCGTAGCCGTCGGGCATGGCAAGCTGAACGAGGTGTCCGAATGCCCATGTCACGGCATAACCGCCTCCCTCGAAATATCCTTCCTCTCTCTTTGTCGCGCCCACGATGCGGGCGATTTCACGTGCCACGGAGGGCTTTTCTGCAATGATTGTCTTCATGTCTTCTTCTTTTTTGTTGATACTTTGGATTTTATTTTGGATTCAGTGGCGGACACGGGATTACATTTTCATGCCCTTGCCCGTTTTCTTCTGCGGCTTCTCCTGCTGCTGTTGCTGGCGGGCGTCCTTCGGGTTGGTCTGACCTTTCTGCAACGGCTCTCTCAGATTCTTTGTAGCCTCGTTGGTCTTGCCATCGTTGTTCACCGCCACCTGCGTGCGGCTCTCGTTGGACGGAGCAACCTGCTGTGCATTGTCAGGGTTCGTGTCGTAGCGGTACGGGCGTCCCTTCTCCGGGTTGAACTTGATATACATCGTGGCATGGAAGCCCTGCTTGTCGGTCACGTTCTCCAGCTTCACGGCTTTACCCGCCACATAGTCGGCTTTCTGCTGGTCGGTGAAGCTCACGCCGCTCCATTTGCTGATGGGGCGGATGCTGCCGTCCTCGTTCGTCCACGTGTTGCGGCGTTGCTCCTTCTTGGTCTGTGCGGCATTTTCCCCGCCCTGCGCCTGACTTTTCGATGTGTCGCCTTTGGTTTCCTGTGTCTGTGCGGTACGGGGCGACTTGCCGGTTCCCGGCACGAACTCCACGCCGCGCTGCTCCACGTTCACTTGCAGGGTGGTGACGAACTTTCTGCCGTCGTTGCGCTCGATGAGCTTGTCGCGTACGGGCAGTCCGGCGCGGAGCATGTCCCGCTCCTGCGTGGTGATTTCCGTCTTGCCGATGCGCTCCGGGATGCGCACCCTGCTTGCCGGAATGTCCGTGATTTCATTCGTCTTGCGGTCGATGCTGATGTAGGAGGGGATGATCTCGCCCGTTTCCCTGTCCACAATGTCCACGACCCTACCGAGATTGCCCGTTTCGCGGAGGTTCTTCCGGTCATTGTCGGAGAATTTGTGTTCCTTGTACTCATCCAGCTTCTGCTCCTTGCGGATGAAGTGCGGCACGAGGCTGATGTTTCCCTCACCGTCCTTCTTGAAGGAGAGGCGGGCGTCCAGCTCGAATGATTCGCCGCCGAAGGTCGGTTTGACCTTTACCAAGTCGGACTTGCCATAGTTGAGCATCTTCGTAAGGTCGCCGGACTTTTCAAGGTTGTCCCGCTTTACGCCCCATCTGTCCTCCAGCTCCTGCCAGTTGATTTTACTCTCGTCGATGGGCTGGTAGCCACGTTTGCCCTGCATCTGTTCGGATTTGTCCTGTTGCTGTTCTTTCCGTTGTTCCATGTTCTCCTGTTTTTGAGGTTCTTGTTTCTCTGTCTGTTGTGCTGCCATCTCTTCCTGCACCTTCTTCTCATAGTCGGAGGTGTCCACCTTGTGAGGGGCGAGCAGCTCCTTGTTCGCTTCGGGGTCTTTCAGCAGTTGCTTCATCACCTCTAAGAGATTTTCAGCTTGGTCTGCCGCAATGCGGTAGAAACCGAAGCGGCTGGGTTCCTTGCACTGCCGGAAGAAGTTCTTGAAGAAGTTGTCCAGCACGTCGCCATGTCGGTCGAATTGCAGGAAACTCTGCGCGTTCTCCGCTTTTGCGGGGGTGCGCTTGGGTGTGCCGTCCGCGTTCAGCCCGGCTACCACGCTGATCTCGCCTGTCTTCTCGTCACGGACTACCAGCACGTCCTTTTCGTCTTTTTTCTTTGCCATCTGAAAAATGTTTTAATGGGTTATTTATGAAAGAAATTATGGATACGAGCCTTGTAGAAGGCTATATCTTCCTTTTTGAAGTCCTTGATATGGTTGGAAAGGAATGTCAGCACGTCCTCCTCGCTGTAATAGGTCTTCTTGCCCAGCGTCTTGTAGGGCAATGCGCCTACGCTGCGGTAGCGTTGGAGGGTGCGTTTGCTTATCTGGAGCAACATGCACAAATCCTGATTGTCGAAAAGGCGGATGCTTTCCGTGATAGTGGGCTGTTTCCCCTCAGCCTTCATCGCCAGCAGCAGTTCGTCCTGACGGTCGAGCCGTTCCATCAGCTTCTGCATCCAGCCCTCGAAGTTGTTTCGTGTGAGCAGTTCCATGACCTATGTCCTCCTTCCTTTTGGTTTGCCGCCCGTGCGCAGCGTGTGGTTGTGGAACAGGGTGTCTATTGTCCCTTCCTCGTTCCTTACTGTGTTGTCCTCCAATAGCCGCAGTATCTCGGAAAGGCGGTAGCGGCAGCTTCCGCGTACCACCACATACTCGATACGGTGGTCGGTGCGCATACGCTGCATGGTGCGCTTGCTCACGTTGAGCATCTTCGCCGCCTGTGCCGTGTCAAGCAGCTTGTCTTCGGTTTCCCGCTTCCGTTTCTTCTCGTCCCTTGCCTCGCGGATGTACCCTGCGATGTTCGCAATCTGCGCCATCATCTCCTTGTAGGCGGAACTTTCCATTGTTATCACTTTCATGTTCAGTCCTTTCTTTTTGTTTCTGCGACAAAATTCGGCAATAAACAAAAGGGGCTTTAACAACTCACTACGTGACTCACGTAAGATTTTTGCGGAAGATGGCTCCGTAACCCGGTCAAACGGCGCAACAGGCAGCCTTTCAGCGGAAAACGATACGTCTTGTATGCCGTTTCGTTACCTTTGCGGCAAACTCTAAATGACATGAATATGGAAATAGTATCTATCGAGAAAAAGACTTTCGAGATGATGGTGGCGGCATTCGGCGCACTCTCGGAGAAGGTCGCCGCCCTGAGGCGCAAAAGCGACACGGGGCGCATGGAAAGATGGCTCACGGGCGAGGAGGTCTGCGGGCAGTTGAGAATAAGCCCGCGCACGTTGCAGACGCTGCGTGACAGGCGGCTTATCGGCTACTCGCAGATAAACCGCAGGTTCTATTACAAGCCAGAGGAGGTGAAGCGGCTGATACCGCTTGTCGGCACGCTCTATCCGCACGGCAGATGATTTGATTTATTCACCCACTGAATCCGAAGTTATGATGAACGAGAACAACGATGTTTTTACGATGGAAGACGAGCCGATAGCCTCTGTGGTGCAGGATATGCGCAAAGGCTCGAAATGGCTGTCCGCATTTCTGGAAAGCTACCGTCCTCCGCTGGACGGGGAACGTTACCTGACGGACGGCGAGGTGTCGGAACTGCTCCGTGTGAGCCGGCGCACCTTGCAGGAATACCGCAACAACCGCGTGTTGCCCTTCATACTTTTGGGAGGGAAGGTGCTTTACCCGGAAACGGGGCTGCGCGGGGTACTGGAAGCGAACTACCGCAAGCCGCTGGAGTGAGGCGGTTTCATGAAAAAGTAAACGGGTGACACCTTTTGTGGTGCTACCCGTTTACTTGTCTTATGGGGTATGTGCAATCAGCAATACCCGGCTTTTCCGTTCTGTATGAACATCACGTATGTCTGCCGTTTCTCTTGTGAGAGTGCCTTTCCCACCAGCCATGTGCGGAACAGGTGGGTGTTGTAGGTATTCACCCTGAAAGCGACCGGGATGATGATTTCAAGGGCGTACACGTCCGCGTGCAGCCCGTTTTCAAGCTGCATGTAGCGGCACACCTCGTAGTCGTTCAGCACGTCCGACTTGCGGACGGCTCTGATGGCGGCGTTCACTGCCGGGACGGTCGTATGGAACAATCCGGCTATTTCGGTGGCGGTCATCCACACGTCGTTACCGGTTACGCTGACTGCCTTGTCCTCGATGATGATTGTGTCACGTTTCATGGCTTTTCTTTTTAGATGGTGCAACCTGCAAATTCCTCGACGCCGTTCAATCTTGCGGCAAGGTTCTCCATGTCCTGATTGAGCTTCTCTTTGGTTATCTTTGCGTAAATCTGCGTCGTCTTTATGCTCTTGTGTCCGAGCATGGAGCTGACCGTTTCGATGGGAACACCGTTGGAGAGGAATATCGTCGTGGCTGCCGTGTGGCGGCTCTGATGCCACGTGATATGCTTGGTGATGCCGCAACGCTTGGCGACGGCACGGATACCGGCAAGGCACGTGTTATAATGCGGAACGGGAAATATCCTGCCGTCCCCGCACAGTCCCCGGTATTTGCCGATTATGCGGTTGGCGATGTCGAGCAGGCGGATGTTGGACACCACGCCCGTTTTCTGGCGGTTGATGTTTATCCACTCGTGTTCGTCGAAGTAGGTGCGGATATTCTCTTCCGTAAGGTTGCGCATATCCGCGAACGACAGCCCCGTGAAGGCGCAGAACAGGTAGAGGTCGCGGTACAATTCCTGTTTGGCGTTTTTCAGTTTCCCCTCCATCAGCAGGCGGATCTCATCTTTGGTCAGGAAACTGCGTGTTGTTTCCTCCTTCTTGATTTCATACTCGCGGAACGGGTCGCGCGTCAGCCACTCGTTGTTGATGGCGATGAATACCATCGTCCGTAACGGGCAGACGTACAGCCACACGGTATTGGTGCAGCAGTGCTTGTCCGTGCGCAGGAACATCTCGAAGTCGGAGATGAAAGCCGGGGTAAGCTCTTTTAGGGCGATGTCCTTCACATGGTAGCGGATGTCGAGGAACTCTTGCATGTGCTTGTAAACGGTGCGGTACTTCAGCAGCGTGCCTTTGGCTTTCATGCCTGCCTCCACCTGCTTCTCGTAGTCCTCGTTGTGCTGGCGGAACACCTGCATCAGCGTGTGGTAGCGGTGTTCCAGTCCGAGAAAGGCGTTCTTCACCTTCTCCGCCGTGACGAAGTTGTCACGCTCCATGATTTCCTGATAATGCCTGTTGATGCGTACCCGCATCTTGTCAAGCATACGGTTCGTTTCGAGTGCCGCCGTGCTTCTGCCCGTGACACGTCCACCTTTGGTGTCCCACAGTTTCGGATCGACAGTCAGTTTGCAGCTGAACTGTGTCTGGCTGCCGTCCACCGTGATGCGTCCCATGACGGGAACTGTCCCGTCCTTTTTCACTACCTGACGCTTGAGGTAGTAGATTACTGAAAATGTACTCTTCATTGTCCTTAATTTTTGGGTTTCAAAATTAGTTGGTGAAGAGTCCGGTGTTGGTACGCAAAACGGGGAGGAACGGCGCAATCTTTTTCCGTAACCTGATTTTTCGCATGAGTTATGGATAACTCACTATTCCTTAGAGCCTTGTTTCGCTATTCGTACCCGTTTGTCGCATTTTCGGGCATGGTTACGAACAAGTAACGTAGCGGCGTCAGGATTTGGCTTCGGCAGGGATTGTAATGGCTTCACGGATTATCGCCACTTCAACCAAAACCCTTGTAACTCAATTCTATCACTATATCTTTCCGCATTTCACTTTTTTGTAGTAACTTTGCAGGACTAAACAAAAAGACAAATGTATGAAGATAATGATATTTATTTACAAAACAAAAAGACGTGGCAACTTAAACAGTTTGTTCGCAACTTTGAATTTTGATAAAAACGATCCTATATACTATATGGATATATAATATAATGGTTTTAATACTTTTGTGGATAAAGCCCCAATAAAGTCGGCTATACATACCCGATTGGAATGTATAGCCGGCTTTATTGGGGCTTTTGTAGTTATAATAAGCATCTAAATGCATTGCAACGGGATACTCCTTGCAATGTATTGGGATACTCGTTGCGTTGTGATTAGTTGCTAAATAGAGTATGACGGGATGCCAAACGCATAAAATCTATCCATGGCGCATATGTTACTCTGGTTTAAATCAAATTTTAATGTATAAAAGGATGCGTTTTAAATATTTTTTGCGTAAACACATACTTATAACTAATCGTTTTCTTTGACATTATGTTTACATATAGATAAAATCCCGCTTGAATTAGCATCGCCTCAGTAAAGCGATATGCAAGACAAGCGGGATTTTATTTCGTTCCGGTTTGTATGAATTTTAATTTTATTATTTTGTCACACGAATCCAGTCAATATCCATGAATCCTGTCACACCTTTTCCAGCCGGTTCTTCGGCAAGGAAGCCAAATTTAGAACCAATCCATTTGCCTTCACGCATCTTGAACTCATCGCCTGCCGCTTTGAACTTTTTGCCGTCCCTGCTGTATGCGAACGTAAGTATGCCACCTTCTTTTACAGTGAGACGCAGATATATTTCCTCATATATAGCCGGTTCGTAGTTGATTTTATCCTTGTCAGTAGGATTTAACTCGGCAATGACTTTGACTGTCTCCGGCTTGTTCTTGTCTGCTTTCTGGCATGTGATCTGTTGAAGTTGAAACTTGTCCCCCACTCTTTTTACCACAAGTGCACTGTAATCGAGTCCCATCATGATAATGCCGCCATATTGATTTTCCTTTTTAGCGGCGAATTTTATTTTTGCCGTGGCCGTGAAAGAGTCCGCTGGTGTTTTTTGGAGCAATAGATTGGGGGCTTCCCAAAGGTTTACGAACTTGTCACTCAGCTTATGTGTATACATACGGAAAAAGCCGTATGGAGTCGGTTGACCGTATCTTTGATCATAATTGGAATGCCACTGCCATTGTTTGCCTAATGTCACACTGTTGAACTCATCGCTTTCAACAGGATTCTGAATAGGATATGTTTTCCCTACATTTGGTTTTTTATATCTTGTCACTGGTTCTCCGCATAATTCTCCATTCTTGGCTTTACCCATTACCGGCCATCCTTTGACCCAGTTTACCGGTTGAAGATGAACAACACGTCCGTATGCTCCCTTGTCCTGGAAATGTAAAAACCAATCTTCTCCTTGTGCGGTATGTACCCATCCTCCTTGGTGCGGGCCGTTAATATTCGTTTTGCCTTGAGCCAAGACTATCTTATGCTCATAAGGACCGTAAGGGCTTTTCGAACGCATAGCCAATTGCCAACCGGTAGGAACACCGCCTGCAGGAGCCATGATCCAGTACCACCCGTCATGTTTATAAAACTTAGGTCCTTCTACTGTCCGATGTTCATTGTTTCCGTCAAAAACAATAACGGGGTCGCTGATGGCTTTGGTTCCGTCGGGAGACAACTCACGTACCGAGAGAATACTCTTGAATCCGGCGCGGCTTCCGGCCCATCCGTTTACAAGATAACAACGGCCGTCATCGTCCCACAGCGGAGTCGTATCTATCATTCCTTCGCCGGCAATCACCAGAACTGGATCATCCCATTTCCCTGCCGGATCTTTTGTCTTTACCATATATACACCATAGTCGGGATCTCCCCAATAGATATAATACTCTCCGTTATGATACCTGATACTTGGTGCCCATACTCCCATGCCGTGAGCGGTTTTGTCAAAGACTTCCTTAGGTGTCAGCTCTGTAAGCGCATGGCCGATAATTTCCCAGTTGACCAAATCTTTCGAGTGTAGAATGGGAAGACCGGGAATACAGTTGAACGAACTGGCCGTAAGGTAAAAATCTGTTCCTGAAGCACCGACACAAACGTCAGGGTCACTGTAATCCGCATTGATAATCGGGTTAATGTAGGTTCCGTCGCCTTGATCCGGACACCATACTTCAGAACGGTACTGCGCCTGAGAACTTAGGGTAAGTGCCGAAAAGATTAGTAATAATGGTAATTTTTTCATATAAAATTAAGTTTTAATTGGTAATTCTTGTCTTTCTCAATACAAAAAAGTAGTTTTGTCTTGTTGTCGGCATATTGTGATAAAGACAGTGCGACGTGTCCCATTGTCCGTCTGAGATTTATTTCCACACACGGATGAACTTTGCATTTTCCTGTATTATTTTCCCGTACTATCATCATATCAACACCAAACGGCCCACAATATTTACCACTGTTTATCTCGCCGCATTTAAATTGTATCATTTCTTTGATGTTGTCAAGTAATTGCTTTGAAACATAATGTGTTAGCATGCTTTCCTTAAAGTGTTCCGTCGCAATGATGTTTCCTGTATAAGAGCCGTGCTCGGTATTGAAAACGGACAGTCCATCATAAACGATTTTACCATCTTCGGCGCACCGGAATTCCATGCCGAAGTCGCATATTCTATCGTAATGAGGTTCAATGATAATGCAACCCTGGTTCTTTATTATGTTTCTAACCCATCCTACAATATGCGGCGTAATATCCGCGGGAGATACAAATCGCAGCCCGCGCCCACTACAACTCCATGGAGCTTTAAGGACTGCCGCCCCGAAATCTGAGACGTGACCGAAAGCCTCACCCTCAGTCATACATGTATATGCTATACCGACAGTGTCTGGCAAGTTTATAGATTTAAGTACCGATGCGGCTGTCGAACGATGAGATAACTGCCTGATAATGTTAACTTCAGTTGGTTCCGGTAATAGTCTGCTGTCGATTCCGTTTCTCATTAGTTCATTTCTTATGGCAAAATCCCATCCCCATGTAGTGATATTGTCAATCTGTAAAGAGTGAAGCATATCATTGGAAATAAATTCCACTCCATGGAATGTACGGTCTATACCGGTTTTGGCAAGCTCGCAAGTAAATTGATAAAAAGCCTTTTTTGCACGATCGGTATCTTCCACCAATACGTAATCTCCATCATTAGCCCATAAGGCGGCAATGAAGCCGATATCTTTCCGCAAGCATTTTGCGGCTTGCGGTGCGGTAAAATTGATTGTGTTTTGTGCCAAAGCAATATCATGCTCCGGATTGAAGACATGCAGTGTCATGCAAGTAGTTTGTAATTTTGTAATATTTGCCGACAAATTTAATAATTTTTTTTGATAATTTGTAATATTGAGTTTGCAATTTACGAATTAAATCATTATCTTTGCAGCTAATTAACATAAGCAAATAGGAATGGAAGTTTTTTTTAGAACTCACAAGTATTTGGTTGAGCATACGAATGCGCCTGTTCGTCGTACATTGATGGATGAGATTGATTGGTCGGCTCGTATGATTGGCATAAAAGGTACGAGAGGAGTCGGAAAGACTACTTTCCTGTTACAATATGCCAAAGAGAACTTCGACTTGACAGATCGGCAGTGTCTTTATGTCAATATGAATAATTTCTATTTTCAAGGGCGTGGATTTGCCGATTTTGCAGGAAAGTTCTATAAAAACGGTGGGCGCGTACTGTTAATCGATCAAGTATTCAAACAGCCTGATTGGAGCAAAGAATTGCGTAAATGCTATGATAATTATCCAAACCTGAGAATCGTGTTTACCGGTTCGAGCGTAATGCGTCTTAAAGAGGAAAATCCGGAGCTTAACGGTATTGTGGAAAGTTATAATCTACGTGGTTTCTCTTTTCGGGAATTCATAAATTTGCAGACAGGAAATAATTTTGAGCCATATACGCTTGACGAGATATTGGACAGCCATGAACAAATAGTAAAGAAGATTTTGCCGAAAGTTTCTCCCGGAAAATACTTCAATGATTATATCCATCATGGTTTTTACCCGTTTTTTCAGGAGCATCGCAACTATTCTGAAAATTTGTTGAAGACAATGAATATGATGACAGAGGTTGACATATTGCTTGTGAAGAAGATTGAACTGAAATATCTTACGAAAATAAAAAAACTGTTTTATCACTTGGCTATAGACGGTCCGAAAGCACCCAATATAAGTTTGTTGGCAAATGATATAGAGACGAGCAGAGCCACGGTAATGAACTATATAAAGAATTTGGCTGAGGCACGACTGATTAATATTATATATCCAGTGGGACATGACTATCCGCAAAAGCCTTCAAAGGTGATGATGCACAATTCCAACCTTATGTATGCCATATATCCGATAAAAGTGGAGACACAGGATACGATGGAGACGTTTTTCGTAAATTCGATGTGGAAAGACCACATAATAAATCAAGGCATCAGGGATTGTCATTACACAGTGGATGGAAATCTGAAATTCAGGATTTGTGACGCAACTTCACAGGCAAGAATCAGATACAGCCCGGATGTTATTTACGCAAGATATAATACGGAAATAGGAAAAGGAAATCAAATACCGCTATGGTTGTTGGGATTTTTATATTAGAAATAAAACAAGTATCAATTAAATAAATTATTCATTTAAATATTTTATCTATTAAAATGGCAAAACAAAAAAAGTTTATCACATGTGATGGTAATCAAGCCGCTGCGCATATCTCGTATATGTTTTCAGAAGTGGCTGCCATCTACCCCATTACTCCGTCTTCAACAATGGCTGAGTATGTGGATGAATGGGCCGCACAAGGTCGTAAGAATATTTTTGGAGAAACAGTTCTCGTACAGGAGATGCAGTCGGAAGGTGGTGCTGCCGGTGCTGTTCATGGTTCTTTGCAAGCCGGTGCTCTGACTTCTACATATACGGCATCACAGGGCCTCCTGCTTATGATTCCGAATATGTATAAGATTGCAGGTGAGTTCCTTCCTTGTGTTTTCCATGTGTCTGCACGTACTTTGGCCTCACATTCTCTTTGTATTTTCGGCGACCATCAGGATGTGATGTCTTGCCGTCAGACAGGATTTGCCATGTTGGCGGAAGGTTCTGTACAGGAAGTTATGGACTTGGCCGGTGTCGCTCATTTGGCAACGATCAAGAGCCGTGTACCGTTCTTGAACTTCTTTGACGGTTTCCGTACATCTCATGAAATTCAGAAAATTGAGATGTTGGAAAATGAAGATCTGGCTCCTCTGGTAGACCAAGATGCCTTGTCGGAATTCCGTCACCGCGCATTGACCCCCGAGCGTCCTGTTGCTCGTGGTATGGCAGAGAATCCTGATACATTCTTTGCACACCGTGAGTCTTGTAATTCTTACTATGATTCAGTTCCTGCTATCGTTGAAGAATACATGGACAAAATCTCTGAGATTACAGGACGTAAATACGGTTTGTTCAATTACTATGGTGCTGAAGACGCCGAGCGCGTAATCATACTTATGGGTTCGGCAACTGAAGCAGCGCGTGAAGCCATAGATCATCTCACTGCACAAGGAGAGAAAGTCGGAATGGTTTCTGTTCACCTCTACCGTCCGTTCTCTGTTAAGCACTTGCTGGCAGCTGTGCCAAAGACAGCAAAAAGAATTGCCGTTCTTGACAGGACTAAAGAACCTGGTGCCAATGGCGAACCATTGTATCTGGATGTCAAGGAAGCGTTCTATGGTGTCGAGAATGCCCCTGTTATCGTTGGAGGACGTTATGGTCTTGGTTCTAATGATACAACTCCGGCACAGATACTATCCGTTTATGAAAATCTTGCGCTTAGTGAGCCGAAGAACCATTTCACAATCGGTATCGTAGATGATGTGACATTTACTTCCTTGCCCAAGAAAGACGAAATAGCATTGGGCGGTGAGGGTATGTTTGAGGCAAAATTCTATGGTCTCGGTGCAGACGGTACTGTTGGAGCAAACAAGAACTCTGTTAAGATTATCGGTGATAATACGGATAAGCATTGTCAGGCTTATTTCTCTTATGACTCTAAGAAGTCCGGTGGTTTCACTTGTTCCCATTTGCGCTTTGGTGACAATCCTATCCGTTCAACATATTTGGTTAATACCCCCAATTTCGTTGCTTGCCATGTCCAGGCATATCTAAACATGTATGATGTGACCCGTGGATTGCAGAAGAACGGAACATTCCTGCTTAATACGATTTGGGAAGGTGACACATTGGCCGCTAATTTGCCTAATAAGGTAAAGAAATATTTTGCGGACAATAATATAAAGGTATATTATATCAACGCCACAAAGATTGCGCAGGAAATTGGTTTGGGGAACCGTACTAATACAATTCTTCAAAGTGCGTTTTTCCGCATTACCGGAGTTATTCCGGTAGATTTGGCTGTTGAGCAGATGAAGAAGTTCATCGTTAAGTCTTATGGCAAGAAGGGGCAGGATGTTGTGGACAAGAACTACGCCGCTGTTGACCGTGGAGGTGAATATAAAGAGTTGGTTGTCGATTCTGCATGGTCAAATCTTCCTGCTGATGCAGCTAAGGAGAATGCTGATCCGGCATTCATAAATGAAGTTGTGCGTCCTATCAATGCACAAAATGGCGATTTGCTGCCTGTATCTGCATTTAAAGGCATTGAAGATGGAACATGGCCTCAAGGTACATCAGCTTATGAGAAGCGTGGTGTGGCCGCATTTGTTCCAACATGGATTCCCGAAAACTGTATCCAGTGTAATAAGTGTGCTTATGTATGTCCTCACGCTTGTATCCGTCCGTTTGTTATGGATGAGAACGAGGTTGACGGTTTCGATGCTACAACACTTGATGTCAAGGCTCCGGCTGCTTTGAAAGGAATGAAGTTCCGTATGCAAGTAGGTGTAATGGATTGTCTGGGTTGCGGAAACTGTGTTGATGTATGTCCCGGTAATCCAAAAGCAGGAGGCAAGGCACTTAATATGGTTCCGTTGGAAGGCGAACTTGGCCAGGCCGCAAATTGGGAGTATTGTGTTAAGAATGTTAAGAGCAAGCAGAATTTGGTTGATATCAAGCAGAGTCCCAAGAACTCTCAGTTTGCAACACCTCTGTTTGAGTTCTCCGGTGCATGCTCCGGTTGTGGTGAAACACCTTATGTTAAACTGATTTCACAGTTGTTTGGCGACCGTGAGATTGTAGCTAATGCTACAGGTTGCTCTTCAATCTATTCCGGTTCCATACCTTCAACTCCGTATACAACAAATGACAAAGGACAGGGACCGGCTTGGGCGAACTCACTGTTTGAAGATTTCTGCGAGTTCGGCCTCGGTATGACATTGGCTAACAAGAAGATGCGTGCACGCATTGTAGAACTTCTTAACGGCGCTATTTCAGATGATAAAGTTTCTGCCGAATTTAAGGCTGCCGCTCAGGAATGGCTTGACGGCAAGGAAGACGCTGATGCAAGTAAGGCTGCCGCCGCAAAACTCAATCCGATGATAGAGGAATGTGCATCACAAGGTTGTGAAACATGTATTAAGTTGAAAGAACTTTCCCACTATCTTGTTAAGCGTTCACAATGGATAATTGGTGGTGATGGAGCTTCTTACGATATCGGTTATGGAGGTCTTGACCATGTGATAGCATCGGGTGAAGATGTTAATATATTGGTTCTTGATACAGAGGTTTATTCAAATACTGGTGGCCAGTCTTCAAAAGCGACACCGCTTGGTGCTATTGCTAAATTTGCTGCTTCTGGCAAACGTGTTCGTAAAAAGGATCTCGGTATGATTGCTACGACCTACGGTTATGTATATGTTGCGCAAATAGCAATGGGTGCGGATCAGAGCCAGTGTTTGAAGGCAATACGTGAGGCAGAGGCATATCCCGGACCGTCAATCATTATAGCTTATGCACCTTGTATCAACCATGGCTTGAAGAAAGGTATGGGCAAGGCTCAGGCCGAGGAGGCAGCAGCTGTAGCTTGCGGATATTGGCACTTGTGGCGTTATAATCCCGCTCTTGAAGAGGAAGGAAAGAATCCGTTCTCTCTCGACTCAAAAGAACCCGCATGGGAAAACTTCCAGGATTATCTGAAGGGTGAGGTTCGTTTCCTTTCTGTAATGAAGCAATTCCCGAATGAAGCCGCAGACTTGTTCAAGGCTTGTGAAGACATGGCAAAGAAACGTTATCAGAGCTATGTGCGCATGACTAAAATGGATTGGAGTGACAACGCTTAATTAAATAGCACTTATACTTATAAAGAGGGAGATCCTGATATCAGGATCTCCCTCTTTTATTACATAAAATCCACATATTTATCTGTACAATTTAATTCTTTCTCTTTTATTCGTTTATTCCATTGCTTTTTTGTAATTTTGTCAATTAAATAAATAATAAATTAAAGCAAAAAGGATGAAACCAACTGCAATATTACTTTTACATTGTCCGGATCAATCGGGAATTATATCTGAGATAACAAAATTCATAACAGATAATCAAGGTAATATTGTGTATTTGGATCAGTATGTAGACAGACAGGATGGCTTCTTCTTCATGCGTATAGAATGGGAATTGAATAGATTTATTATTCCAAGAGAAAAAATCAAGGAATACATAGATACACTCTATGCGCAAAGATATCAGATGGAATGCAGTTTGTATTTTAATGATGTCCGTCCTCGTATGGCTATTTTTGTCAGTAAAATGAGCCATTGCCTTTATGATTTGCTTGCAAGATATAAGGCAGGTGAATGGAATGTCGATATACCTTGTATAATAAGTAATCATGAGGATTTAAGATATATTGCAGAGCAGTTTGAAATTCCTTATTATGTTTGGTCTATAAATAAGGACCATTCCAATAAAGCAGAGGTGGAAAAGGAAGAAATGGAACTGTTGAAAAAAGAAAAAGTGAGCTTTATAGTATTGGCCCGCTATATGCAAATAATAAGTAATGAAATGATAAAGGCTTACCCGAATCATATCATAAACATACATCATTCTTTTTTACCTGCATTTATTGGAGCGAAACCATATCATCAGGCATGGGAGCGCGGTGTAAAAATAATAGGTGCAACCAGTCATTATGTTACAGATGAATTGGATGCCGGGCCTATAATAGAACAAGATGTGGTACGCATCAGTCATAAAGATACCCCAGAGACTCTTGTATTGAAAGGACGGGATCTTGAAAAAATAGTTTTATCGCGTGCAGTAACAAAACATATAGAGAGAAAAATACTCACATATCATAATAAAACCATAATATTCAACTAATGGATGTTGTCGTTGTAAAATATAATGCCGGTAATATATATTCTGTTGTCAATGCGTTAATGCGATTGGGAATTACTCCATATGTGACAGATGATGTGGAAAGAATATGCTGTGCGGATAAGGTTATATTACCGGGACAGGGAGAAGCTAAGACCGCAATGGAATATTTACGAAAGTATAATTTAGACAATGTGTTATCTGGACTTAAACAACCGGTCTTGGGCATATGTATTGGACAACAGTTGATGTGTCGTCATTCAGAAGAGAATGATACAGAGTGTTTGGGGATTATAGACGCAGACGTAAAGCGTTTTTTACCAATGCGACATGCAGAAAAAGTACCGGCTATTGGTTGGAATTCAATATATGATTTGAAAGGGAAGCTATTTGATGGAGTAGAGAATAATGAATATGTATATTTTGTACATAGTTATTATGTACCGATTTGTGATGCGACAATAGCTGAAGCGAATTATATTCAACCTTTCAGTGCGGCATTACAGAAAGGAAATTTTTATGCGACCCAGTTCCATCCGGAAAAAAGTGGTGATATAGGTGACGTTATTCTACAAAATTTTTTGAAATTATGATACAACTCATTCCTGCAATAGATATAATAGATGGGAAATGTGTCAGATTGACAAAAGGTAATTATAGTACTAAAACCGTTTACTGTGATGACCCTGTTTATATGGCAAAATGTTTTGAGGATTGTGGATGTAAAAGACTACATATTGTTGACTTGGATGGAGCCAAAGCCAGACACATTGTAAATATTAAAGTATTAAAAGATATAACAGACAACACCAACCTTATAATTGATTTTGGTGGTGGAATCAAGACTGACGATGATATCAAGAATGCTTTTGATAATGGCGCATCAATGGTAACGGTTGGTTCAATTGCTGTTACCAATAATAGTATATTTGAAGATTGGTTGTCTAAATATGGAGCAAATAGAATAATTTTAGGAGCCGATGTTCGGAATGGAAAAATTGCAATAAACGGTTGGGAGAAGGATTCCGATATAGATCTATTGGCCTTTCTTGAGCATTATATAAATCTTGGTGTCAAAAATGTTCTGTGTACGGATATATCCAAAGACGGAACATTGACAGGTCCTGCAATATCACTGTATAAAGACATTATGAGCAAATTTCCTGATTTGAATTTAATTGCCAGTGGTGGTGTGTCCTGTATTGATGATATACTGGATTTGGAAAAAGAGAATATTCCGGCTGTGGTTTTTGGTAAATCCTTTTATGAAGGAAAAATTAAATTAAGTGAATTATGGGACTTGCAAAAAGAATAATACCTTGCTTGGATGTCAAAAATGGCATAACTGTAAAAGGCGTAAATTTTGTAGGATTACGTGATATCGGTGATCCGACAGAGTTGGGCAAGGCTTATTGTAAAGCAGGTGCGGATGAATTGGTCTATTTGGATATTACAGCCAGCTACGAAGGGCGTAAAACCTTTACTGAATTGGTATCCCGTGTTGCAAAAGAACTGAATATCCCTTTTACAGTAGGAGGAGGCATAAATGAATTGGCAGATGTTGAAAGGCTACTAGATGCAGGAGCGGATAAGGTGAGTATAAATAGTGCGGCGCTTCGCAATCCAGACTTAATAGATGACATAGCAAAAAGCAAAGGGAGTCAAGTCTGTGTTTGTGCAATTGATGCGCGACTTGATTCGGATGGATGGTTCTGTTATTTAAAAGGAGGTCGTGAACGAACAGAACGTGATTTGTTTGAGTGGGCATATGAAGCACAAGAAAGAGGCGCGGGAGAAATATTGTTTACCAGCATGGATCATGATGGTGTTAAAAAAGGCTATGCGAATGAAGCAATAAATAAACTTGCAAATAAACTATCTATCCCCATAATAGCAAGTGGAGGTGCCGGATGTAAAAAGGATTTTAAGGATGTATTCATAGACGGACATGCGGATGCTGCTTTGGCTGCAAGTGTTTTTCATCTTGGAGAGATTAAGATAAGAGATTTGAAAGAGTATTTAATTCATGAAGGTATAAATATACGTATATAATTTAAAAATGAAAATTGATTTTGAAAAGATGTCGGGACTAATCCCTGCAATAATACAAGATGCCGTAACAAGCAAGGTGTTAATGCTTGGTTATATGAATGAAGATGCTTATAATCAAACCATTGATACCGGTTTTGTCACTTTTTTTAGTCGCAGCAGGCAGAAACTATGGGTGAAAGGAGAAACATCCGGTAATTATCTAAAGCTTGTCAGTATCAATATTGATTGTGATAATGACGCATTACTTATAAAAGTTCATCCACAAGGTCCCGTTTGCCATAAAGGAACTGATACTTGCTGGAGCGAGAGTAATGAATACCAGCCAATTATGTTTCTATCTTTTATTCAGGATTTTATAGAAAAGCGGTATAAAGAAATGCCAGAAGGAAGTTATACGACTTCACTCTTTAAGGAAGGACTGAACAGGATGGCTCAAAAAGTGGGTGAAGAAGCACTGGAAATGGTCATTGAGGCTGTGAATGGAACAGATGATAGACTTATCTATGAGGGTTCGGATATGTTATATCATTTAATTGTTTTATTAACTAGTAAAGGATTACGCATCGAGGATTTAGCTAAGGAACTTCAGACTCGACACGATCCTAATTGGCATAAACATTAAATAACATAATGTGATACAATATGTTGATAGATTATAAGAATGTAAATATATATCAGCAATCGGAAACTCCTGTGCTTAAAAATATTTGCTTTCATGTTGATGAAGGTGAATTTATATATATAATAGGACGTGTAGGTTCCGGTAAAAGCTCATTGTTAAAATCCTTGTATTTTGAGTTAAACATAGATGAAGCTGAAAATGCAATAGTCTTAAATCATGATTTATGTAAGCTAAAACAAAAATACATACCAGCCTTGCGTCGTCAAATGGGAGTAATATTCCAAGATTTCCAATTGTTGTATGATCGGACCATATATCAAAATCTTAGATTTGTATTAAAGGCGACAGGATGGAAAAATAAAGAAGAAATTAATAAGCGCATAGAGGATGTTTTGATTGATGTGGAAATGCAAGATAAAGCAGATAAACTTCCACATGAGCTTTCCGGAGGAGAACAACAGCGAATAGCTATTGCGCGTGCGATATTGAATAAGCCAAAGTTGATAATAGCAGATGAGCCAACCGGCAATTTGGATCCTGTCACAGCAGAAAATATAATAGCGTTACTTCGGCAAATATCCCAAACAGGGACATCTGTTATTATGAGCACTCATAATATGCCTTTATTGGATAAATATCCTGGGGTTGTATATCGATGTATTGATGGCATTTTGGAAGAAGTAACTAATGATTATAATAAAATATCCGCAATAGAAGAAAACGATACGAGCGACCCTTGTTCCTTAATCGGAGATTATGGAACTCGTGAGGATTTGTCTATATAATAATGATTAATAACGAATATAAAAGAGATATGAAAGTAATGAAATTTGGGGGGACATCGGTTGGAAGCCCAAGCAGAATGAAGGAAGTAACAAACCTTGTGGTTTCTTATAATGAACCCGTTTTTGTCGTTTTATCAGCAATGTCAGGCACAACAAATTCACTTGTTGAGATATCTGATTATTTATATAAGAAAAATCCGGAAGGAGCTAATGAGGTAATAAACAAACTTGAAAATAAATACATGGCTCATATAAATGAGCTTTATGAAACAAAAGAATGGCAGGATATAACCAGAAGTTTCCTTAAAGAAGAATTCAACTTCATCCGAACATTTACAAAAGAATTGTTCACCAGTTTTGAAGAAAAGGTCATTGTTGCCCAAGGAGAGATTATCAGCACCAATATGGTCGCTAACTACATGAAAGAAAAAGGCTTTAATGTAAAATTGATTTCTGCATTGGACTTCATGCGCACAGATAAAAATGGAGAACCAGATCTCGCTTATATAAAGAAGAACTTAAGTATTATTCTGGAAAAAGAATGTGATGGGCAGGTATATATTACACAGGGTTTTATTTGCCGTAATGCTTATGATGAGATCGACAACCTACAACGAGGTGGCAGTGATTATACAGCATCTTTAATCGGAGCAGCCATTTGTGCTGATGAAATTCAGATATGGACAGATATAGACGGAATGCATAATAATGATCCGCGAATTGTAGAAGGAACAGAGCCTGTTCACCAACTCCATTTTGAAGAAGCGGCGGAATTGGCCTATTTTGGTGCCAAAATATTGCATCCAACATGTATCCAGCCAGCAAAATATGCGGGAATACCTGTACGATTGCTTAATACCATGGCTCCCGAAGCCGAAGGTACGACAATAAGTAATATGACTGAATATGGTAAGATTAAAGCTGTTGCGGCAAAAGATAATATCACTGCTATAAAAGTAAAAAGCAGTAGAATGTTATTGGCAACAGGTTTCCTTCGTAAGGTATTTGAAATATTTGAGAGTTATCAGACCCCGATAGACATGGTTTGTACATCTGAGGTCGGAGTGTCCATGAGTATAGATAATTCTTCTCATCTAACAGAAATTGTTGATGAACTTAAAAAATACGGAACCGTCACTGTCGATACCAATATGTGCATTATCTGTGTTGTTGGTGATTTAGATTGGAGCAATGTCGGATTTGAGACCATAGCGGCAGAAGCAATGAAGAATATTCCGGTAAGAATGATTTCTTATGGTGGCTCGAATTACAATATTTCGTTTTTAATAAGGGAAGAAGACAAAAAACGAGCATTACAAAGTCTTAGTAAGACATTGTTCGGCAAATAAGGAATAACATACAAATATATTGATGATGAGAAAAACATATCCTATTGATAGGTTTCAATCTTTACAAACACCATTATATTATTATGATGTTGACTTATTGAAAAATACATTGGGGATTATTAACGATGAAATAAATAAACATAATAATTTCATTGTTCACTATGCAATAAAAGCCAATGCTAATCCAGCATTGCTGAGAATAATCAGTAATGCTGGATTGGGGGCAGACTGTGTAAGTGGAGGGGAAATAAGCATTGCTTGTCAGACAGGATTTGAGCCGTCTAAAATAGTTTTTGCCGGAGTTGGTAAAAGCGATTGGGAAATCAACTTGGCATTAGACAAAGGTATTTATTGCTTTAATGTTGAGAGTATGGCTGAATTAGAAGTGATAAACATGCTTGCCAATAAAAAAAACACTGTGGCTCGCGTGGCTTTAAGAATAAATCCCGATGTTGATGCCCATACACATGCAAACATAACCACGGGACTTGCAGAAAATAAATTCGGTATATCTTTGACTGACATGAATGATGTGGTGAAATCCGCAATGAAAATGGATTGTATTGAATTTATTGGATTACATTTTCATATAGGATCTCAGATACAGGATATGTCTGTTTTTAAATCACTATGTGAACGCATAAATGAAATAATAAGTTGTTTTGAAAAAGCCGGAATTATAATTTCTGACATAAACGTCGGAGGAGGTCTTGGCATTGATTATGATAACCCGGAAGAAAATTGCATACCAGATTTTAAAGCATATTTTGATACATATTCAACTTATTTGAATATAGGTTCAAATAAGAGGGTGCATTTTGAATTGGGACGTGCTGTTGTTGGGCAATGTGGAACATTGATAACAAAAACATTGTATATAAAGAAAGGTACGAACAAGCAATTTTTAATAGTTGATGCTGGCATGACGGACTTAATTCGGCCGGCGCTATATCATGCATACCATAAAATCGAGAATATATCTGGGGGCGGTCCAAAAGAACTTTATGATGTTGTCGGTCCTATTTGTGAGTCTAGTGATGTTTTTGGAAAAGATATATTATTGAATAAAACTATGCGTAATGATTTAATTGCGATAAAGTCTGCTGGGGCTTATGGAGAAATAATGGCCTCACAGTATAATTGCCGTAGTATTCCAAAAGGCTATTTAAGTTGTGATTTTTAATTAAAATATATATTGTCATGGAGATTGATATTCTTCAAATAGCTATCTGTAGCGGTCTGTTATTGATGGCTATTATATCTTCATTATGTAATGTTTTTTTTCGCAGGTTGCCGCATTCAATATTTTCTGATAATGATGATATGGCATTGCCTAAATTCTCTATTGTAATTTCAACGCATGATAGTGCGCCAGATTTACAAAAAAATCTGCCATATTTCCTTTCCCAGGTTTATGAACCTGGATATGAGGTTATTGTGGTTGACGAATCATCGACTGATGATACAAATAATGTTTTAAAATTATTGAAAAAGGAATATAAAAATCTATATACAACATTCATACCCACATCAAGTAAGTATTTAAGTCGCAGGAAATTAGCTTTGACTGTTGGTGTTAAAGCCGCACATAATGAATGGATTATATTTTCTGATGCAGACTGTCGTCCGTATAGCGACAAATGGCTGAAAGCATTCTCGCATTTTTGTAATAATGAGAATAACATCGTCATGGGATATACTCAGTTTGATGAAAACACCAAGTCTTTTTATCGTTTCGAACGAATGATTTCTTCATGGTACACATTCCGCAAGGCATTGAATGGCATGGCTTACAGGCATTGCGGAGCAAATCTGGCTATACGCAAGAGTGATTTTATGAAGAAAAACGGTTTTTTGAAGAACTTGAAATATTTACGTGGTGAATATGACTTCATCGTGAATGAATATGCACAATCGGATCGGACCGCTGTTGTCACTTCAGAAGATTCTTTCATGCTGCAAGATACTCCGTCTAAGAAGACATGGACAAACACACGCCTTTGTTATATGGAAACGAGAAAACATCTCAATAGAAGCCACTCCTATCGTGCCCGTTTTAACATTGATATGCTGGTGTTGCATTTGAACTATATTGGTCAAATATCAGTTCTTGCCTACTCTGTGTTTGTTGAAGACATTGTTTTTATGATAGCCGCCATCTGCTGTTTTTTTATAACAGTCTGTATGCGCTTCATTATAGCCAAGAGAGCATGTGCTTTTTGGGGTGAAAGTATATCCGCTGCAAAAATTGTTGTCATGGAAATAGGTTTATTATGGAGTAATATGAAACTCATGATAAAATATGCAACTTCCGATAAAAATGATTTTATACGCAAATAATTAATGAGAATATTGCATTTTTATCCTGGCAAAGATGACATGATTGCTAGATATGTAGACATGTTATTAAACGTCATGGCCGAATATGTGGATAGCAGGAAAAGTACCGACCTGTCGGAACTCAAGAAGAGTATCAAGCAATGGAAGCCGGATATAATACACCTGCATGGGTGCTGGGAATTTACTACATTCATGGCATTGATACATGCCGACGCACGAAACATACGATATGTATTTACTCCTCATGGACAGTTAGAGCCATGGATAATGCGTCAAAACTATTGGCGTGAAAAATATCCAAAACTGTTTCTTTATCAGAGAAAGATTTTGAAAAAAGCTTATTCCATAATTGCTATGGGGAGTATGGAAGCTAATTGCATTAAGAATTACGGATGGAATAATCGTATAGAGACTGTGCGCAACCCGCTTATCACCGAAACCATAACGACTGTAGATGCCGGTTGTCAGGTATTTGCTGTATATAATAAGGTTCTGAATAGTGATGTTTTAAAACTTATGGATGACAAAACAATAACAGCTCTTTCCGTATTGATTAAAGCCGGGCAAGCATTGGACGAGAAATGGATAAGTGATAAAGAATACAATATAGTAAAAGGAATCGGTCAAAATGATTGGTCCAGATTACTTTTATATTCATATCAGGAAGAAATACTCAGTACAGTAATGAAAGGTGCCACTATTTTGCAGTTCATAATACCTAATATTGATTTTTCATCAGTATCATTCTATCTCCCAGAGAAGCACCATAAATCAAGGCCGTTATCAAGTAAAAGAAACTCTGATGCCAATATGGAATTCGTGACAGTTGTTAAAGCTGCACACGAGAGAATATCACATAAAAAACTGACACTAAGCAATGTATTGGAACTATCGTCCTTTCTTCGGACAGCAATAGTACAAGATGATAAAATAGAAAGGTATCTTAGGGAAGAAGAATTGTCAGAGTTTGCCGGTCGGCTGATGCAGGTCGCAGCCGACTTTACTTGTCTTGATGTCGGTTTTATGCCAGTGACAAGTATAAACGACCGAGCAACAAGAAAAATAAAGAGAATTATAACAAAACATTTGGAAATATGACATCAATCAATCATAATGATATGGACACCGATATGCGCTATCTAAGTCTGCTGTCGCAATCATTTCCAACAATAGCAGATGCCAGTACAGAAATAATAAATCTTGAAGCTATATCTAATCTTCCAAAAGGAACTGAACATTTCCTTGCGGATATTCATGGAGAGAATGAAGCCTTTCAACATGTGCTTAAAAACGCTTCCGGCAACATAAAACGTAAAGTAAATGAGTTGTTTGCCGGTAATATGCGGGAAATAGAGAAGAAAGACTTGTGTACTTTGATATATTATCCGGAGGAAAAACTGGAATTGATAAAATCATCAGAGCCGGATATATACGATTGGTATCACATAACGATACATAACCTTGTCAAGATATGCCTTGATGTGAGCAGTAAATATACACGCTCGAAAGTAAGAAAATCGCTACCGGAAGATTTCAGTTATATAATCGAGGAATTGCTTCATGAAAGTACAGGAGACACAGACAAGGCAGCCTATGTGAATGTCATTGTTGATACAATCGTTACAACAGGCAGAGCCGATGATTTCATAATTGCATTATGCGGAGTTATACAACGTCTTGCAATAGACCAATTACATATTCTTGGAGATATTTACGACCGTGGTCCGGGTGCTCATATAATAATGGATACCATGCGTCATTATCACAGTTGGGATATACAGTGGGGAAATCACGATATTCTGTGGATGGGTGCTTGTGCGGGAAATCCGGCGTGTATATGCAACGTGCTCCGTTTATCCCTGCGGTATGCCAATTTGTCTACCCTTGAGGAGGGGTATGGAATAAATCTCGTTCCTCTTGCCACGTTTGCCATGGATGTTTATGGTGATGATCCTTGTGACGAGTTTATGCCCAAATTGTTGAAGGGTCGTAATATGGATGAAAAGACAATGAGGCTAACAGCGAAGATGCATAAAGCCATAAGTGTGATTCAGTTTAAGGAGGAGGCCGGCATATTCAAGCGCAGACCGGAATGGAACATGCAAGACAGATGCCTGTTTGAACATGTCGATTATGAGAGAGGTATATGCAAAATAGACGGGAAGGAATATGAGATGTGCAACAATCATTTTCCAACAATCAACCCGGAAAATCCCAATGAACTGACACAGGAAGAAGTTTTGCTTATGCAGCGTCTTTGTCATTCGTTTGTCGTAAGTGAGAAACTTCGGAAACACATACGTATATTGTTAGGGCACGGATGTATGTATGCCATATATAACAGTAATCTTTTGTTTCATGCTTCGGTACCTTTAAATGATGACGGAACATTAAGGGAAGTTGAACTGTATACAGGTAAGAAATACAGCGGTCTTGAGCTAATGCAGAAAATAGGAATGATGATACGTGCCGCCTTTGAAAATGACACCGATGGAAATGTGCGGAAGTATGCGATAGATTATTTCCTGTATTTATGGTGTGGTAAAGACAGTCCGCTATTCGATAAGTCCAAGATGGCAACATTCGAGCGTTATTTCCTCAAAGATAAAGAGACATACCATGAGGAAAAAGGCAATTATTTTAAGTTGCGTGATGATGAAACAGTGTGCGACCGTATCCTTGATGCATTCGGAGTGGAAGGGCCTAACCGTCATATAATCAACGGACATGTTCCGGTACATGCCTCGAAAGGCGAAAATCCGATCAAGGCAAATGGAAAGCTCATGGTCATTGATGGAGGATTTAGTGAAGCATATCATAAAGAGACCGGCATAGCCGGATATACATTGGTATATCACAGCCGTGGCTTTCAATTAGTACAGCACGAGCCTTTTACATCTGCCGCAGATTCTATAAAACGAGGTACGGACATAAAGAGTACGACACAGATTGTCGAAATGTCAGCACACCGCATGCTGGTGGCCGATACAGATAAAGGAGCCGAGCTGCGGGCACAGATTTCCGATCTAAAAAAGTTGTTATATGCCTACAGGCACGGAATAATCAAAGAAAAGAGATAATACACGAGCCTAAATGATATTTTATAGACGATAAATCATTTAGGCTCGCTTTTATTTATTTGTGGAAATGCTCTCAACGATAATTATATAAACAAAAACAAGATATTAAAGTAAAAGGTACTCCAATTCATTGATTGTATATCAAAGTGTATCGTAATAAAACTTGCATTTACATAAATTTTGTAGTAACTTTGATTTTAGGAATACACATTTAAATAAAGAAAAATATGATAAATATTTACAAAACGACATGCAGATATAGTGATGATAAAATCATATTTTCAGCCATAAAAAATGATATTGCAGAAAAAGCATTGTCAATGCTCTTTATATCTGATGGTGTCCGAACATGAATGCTCTAACTATGTCATGAATTCTATATATAACACGGTACCCATAGGTTTTTATAATTATCAAAAAACGAGGCTCTCTTTGCTCTGCATTGGGAGCCTCGTTGCGTTGTATTGGGATACTTATTGCAGTGCGTTTAGTATCTAAACGGACACCAATTAGATACCGAATGAATGACAACGAGTATCCCAATGCAGGATAACGGTTTCTGTTATAAGATATAATTGGAAAATCTGTATATTACAATATACTTCTGCCATTTTTTATAGTAAAAACCATTGATAATTATTCTTTTTATAGTTGGTATCCATAAATTGACAGAAGTATAATCGATGATATTATATTTACAAAAGTACTGTTAAAAAGCAAAACAAAACACATGTATTGCAAAGTGATAAAATGCAATTTCATATCCTATCGATTACAAAACTTGGTGATATGAATTTTAAGCAATCGCATACATAAGTATTTAAAAAGCATAACCATTTATGAAAGAAAAAAAATAAAATTCGTATCTTTGCATCACGAAATATTTTATGAAAATAGGTATTGAATTTATGTTATTAATGGATATGGCAGAATGGAATCATGATGTTAAATAGAAATAATAATATGGATTTGGGACATCTTCCTGTATCAAGCGGCAGGGCATGGATATTAATTAGCTGACAATTTATTGAAACAACCAAAGATATGGAGAAAAAATTAGAGAAGGTGCTTGTGCTCGGTTCAGGTGCCTTAAAAATCGGACAAGCAGGCGAATTCGATTATTCAGGTTCGCAGGCATTGAAAGCATTGCGTGAAGAGGGGATTTCGTCTGTGCTTGTCAATCCTAATATCGCCACAATACAGACATCGGAGGGTATTGCGGACAAGGTTTATTTTCAACCTGTGACTCCTTATTTTGTCACGGAGATTATAAAGAAAGAGCGTCCGGACGGTATTCTTCTTGCATTCGGAGGACAGACCGCCCTAAACTGTGGAACTGAATTATATACAAACGGCATTCTTAAAGAATATGGCGTAGAGGTTTTGGGGACATCCGTAGATGCCATTATGTATACGGAAGACAGGGATTTGTTCGTAAAAAAACTTGATGAGATAGAATTGAAAACCCCGATAAGCGAGGCTGTTGAAAACATGGACGACGCTCTTGCCGCAGCACGTAAAATTGGCTATCCGGTTATGATCCGCTCCGCTTATGCGCTTGGCGGACTCGGTTCGGGAATATGCAAAGACGAGGATGTATTCAAAGAACTGGCAGGAAGCGCATTTACTTTCGCCCCACAGGTTTTGGTAGAAGAGTCACTTAAAGGCTGGAAAGAAATAGAGTTTGAGGTTATACGCGATGCCAATGACCACTGTTTCACGGTTGCGTCAATGGAGAATTTCGATCCGCTTGGAATACATACAGGCGAATCGATCGTCGTGGCTCCCACTTGTTCCCTTACAGACGAACAGGTGAAAATGCTTCAAGACATTTCCATTCGCTGCGTGCGTCACCTTGGTATCGTAGGAGAGTGCAATATACAGTTTGCTTTCAATGCTGAGACAAACGATTATAGAATAATAGAGGTTAATGCACGTCTTAGCCGTTCATCGGCATTGGCATCGAAAGCTACCGGTTATCCGCTGGCTTTTGTAGCCGCCAAGATAGCTCTTGGTTATACGCTTGATCAAATTGGAGAGATGGGTACACCCAATTCTGCCTATACCGCCCCACAGCTTGACTATATGATTTGCAAGATTCCGAGGTGGGATTTGACTAAGTTTGCCGGTGTAAGCCGCCTTATAGGTTCGTCGATGAAGTCTGTCGGAGAAATAATGTCTATCGGACGCTCGTTTGAAGAGATGATACAAAAGGGCTTAAGAATGATTGGTCAAGGTATGCACGGCTTTGTGGGTAATGACCACACGAGATTTGAAAACCTTGATGAAGAATTGGCTAATCCCACAGATTTGCGTATATTCGCCATCGCTCAGGCTTTGGAAGAGGGTTACAGCATAGAGCGCATAGAAGAACTCACAAAAATAGACCCTTGGTTCCTTATCCGTTTAAAAAACATTGTTGACCTTAAGCATAAATTACAGGAATACAACTCGTTGGATGAGTTGCCAGATGCTTTGCTTAAGGATGTGAAAGTTGCCGGATTCTCCGATTTTCAGATTGCGCGTTTTGTATTGAAATCGACTACAGGCAGCATGGAAAAAGAAAATCTCGAAGTACGTCGTCATCGTAAGCAAAAGGGAATCCTACCTGCCGTCAAACGCATAAATACCGTTGCCAGCGAGCACCCAGAACTGACCAACTATCTCTATTTCACATACGCCACCGATGGTCATGACATTGATTATTACAAGAATGAGAAGTCGGTGGTAGTACTTGGTTCCGGTGCTTATCGGATTGGATCTTCCGTTGAGTTTGATTGGTGCTCGGTGAATGCGATTGAGACCGCACGCAAACTCGGCTACAAATCTATCATGATAAATTATAACCCAGAAACCGTGTCTACCGATTATGACATGTGCGACAGGTTGTATTTCGATGAGTTGTCACTCGAACGCGTGCTGGACGTGATAGATCTCGAAGAGCCGAAAGGTGTAATTGTAAGTGTCGGAGGACAGATCCCCAATAATCTGGCTATGAAATTACACCGCCGCGGTGTGCCGGTGCTCGGTACTTCACCAATCGACATAGACAGGGCGGAAAATCGTGATAAGTTTTCGGCAATGCTCGACAAACTCGGAATAGACCAGCCCGCATGGCGTGCACTTACTTCATTTGATGATATTAAGGAATTTGTGGACAAAGTCGGTTTCCCGGTTTTGGTACGTCCTTCTTATGTATTGTCAGGCGCAGCAATGAACGTATGCCACAGTTCGGAAGAACTTGAGCGTTTCTTAAAGATGGCAACAGAGGTTAGTAAGGAGTATCCGGTTGTCGTATCTCAGTTCATGCAGGATACGAAAGAGATTGAGTTTGATGCCGTTGCCGACAAAGGTCAAATCGTTGAATATGCCATTTCTGAGCATGTTGAGTATGCTGGTGTTCACTCTGGTGACGCTACAATGGTATTCCCGGCCCAGAATATCTATTTCTCGACTATCAGGCAAATTAAGAAAATAGCCTGTAAGATAGCGGAAGAACTTAATATCAGCGGACCGTTCAACATTCAGTTTCTTGCAAAGAACCGCGAAATAAAGGTTATTGAGTGTAATCTACGTGCCTCCCGTTCCTTCCCGTTCGTCAGCAAGATACTGAAGCGTAATTTTATAGAGACGGCAACAAAGATAATGTTAGACACTCCATATAACAAACCTAACAAGAGTGAGTTTGACATTGACAGAATAGGTGTGAAAGCTTCACAATTCTCTTTTGCTCGTTTACAAAACGCCGATCCGGTGCTTGGTGTGGATATGTCTTCAACCGGAGAGGTGGGATGCATCGGGGACGATATGAATGAGGCACTTCTCAATGCTTTGATAGCCACAGGATACCGTATTCCTGAAAAACGTATTCTCATGTCTTCTGGAGGAGTAAAGGGTAAAGTAGCATTGCTTGAACCGGCACGCCAGTTGGCAAAGAAAGGATTTGAGGTCTACGCCACAGCCGGGACAGCCAAATTCTTGAAAGAAAACGAAGTGCCAGTGATAACAGTCGGATGGCCAGATGAGAATAGCGAAAATAATGTGATGGACATGATTGCCGAGCATAAGTTTGACCTGATAATAAATGTTCCCAAGAATCAGACAAGACGTGAGTTAACAAACGGATACCGCATTCGCCGTGGTGCAATTGATCATAATATTCCATTGATGACGAATGTGAGACTGGCCAAAGCCTTTATTGAGGCATTCTGCGCAATAAAGCAACAGGATATAAAGATTAAGAGTTGGCAGGAGTATAATATGTAATATGTATTGATATGTAAGTAGCCGCATTTATTTCCAAATGCGGCTACTTATTTTAGTTTTTTGCGTGTAATAATTAAATGCGGTGATTTCAAAATTTGAAATCACCGCATTTAATTATTATATTGCTTATTAATTCAAGAGTTAATAATATTTATTGCCATACAAATTCATTTTTTATCTGTTTTTGCAGGTTTGTATCTCTTGTTCAATCCGTTAATAACATCTGCCGTGATATCAAGCTTCTTGTCTGCAAGCAATATGTTGTCACCGGCTTTTGACAAAATCAAATCATATTTCTTGGTTTTGTTATAAACTTTCAGGAAATTTTGCAACGAGTCACGTAATGCGGCATTGTACTTTGCGGTCTCTGAGTCTAATTCCGAACCAAGACGGTTTTGCAGTTCTTGCAAATCTTCTTGCTGACGCTGTAATGCAGCCTGAACACTCGCAGCCTGTTCGCGGCTGGTAAAACCGTTATTATTTAATTTCTGCTGGAAGTTTGCTGCTGCAGCTTGCAATTTTTGGCCTTTTTGGTTTAAAGTATTGCGAGCGTTATTACTCTTCTTCTGCAAAATGGCTGTAAAATCTTTGCAGAACTTGTACTGAGACATCAAAGAATCAACCTCAACGTATGCGATTTTCATTTCACCCGTGACTGATGTTGAAGTTTTGGCGGGCTGTTCATCCATCTTGGGAGCAGACTTGTCGCATGCGGTGAGTGTCAAACCGGCTACTGCCACCACTGATAATGCATGGAAAATGTTTTTCTTGTTCATCTTATCTTAATTTTTTAATCGTTCTCTATTCTTCTTTACCTTGATAGATCGGGATGATATGGTGCGTGCCTCACGGTCCTGATCCATTACACAATGGATTCCTCGCTCTTTCATCCCGGGATTATCATGGATATGCTGCGATGAGAATTTACCATCTCTACGGAAAAATAATTTCACACACAAAAATGCCATTGATATAGCAATAATTAACGTGCTTAATAGTATAATCTCAATCATAATCCGTAACTTTGCGGTTACAAAGATAATGTAAATTAATCAATTATTAATTAAAACAGTAATAAAAAAGAAAAAATAATGAATAAAAGTGACTTAAAGCCGATTGGTGTTTTTGAGCAATTTGCCCATATAAACAATATTCCGCGCCCATCAAAGCGCGAGGAAAAGATGATTGAATATCTTAAAAACTGGGGAGAAAGCCGTGACTTGGAAACGAAAGTGGATGCAACTGGTAATGTGATTATAAAGAAATCCGCAACTCCCGGATATGAAAATCGTAAGACTGTTATTCTTCAAAGCCACATGGATATGGTATGTGACAAGCTTGTGGATGTAGAATTTGATTTTGACAAGGACCCCATAAAGACATACATTGACGGTGATTGGCTTAAGGCTGAAGGTACGACTCTTGGTGCCGATGACGGTATTGGAGTAGCCATCGAACTTGCGGTATTGGATGCCGATGATATAGAACATGGCCCGATAGAATGTGTTTTTACCCGTGATGAAGAAACACAACTTACCGGTGCAAGCGGAATGCAGGCTGGTTTCATGAATGGCGACATGCTTATAAACCTTGACAGTGAGGATGAAGGACAGTTTTTTGTTTCATGCGCTGGTGGAAGAAGCACAACAGCCACATTTGAATTTACAAAAGAAAATGCGCCTGACAATTACTTTTTCATACAAGGTTCTATAAAGGGGCTTACAGGAGGACATTCAGGTGATGATATAGATAAAAAAAGAGCTAATGCGATAAAGATTCTCGGCCGTTTCTTATATAATGAGCTGGAAAAGTATGATATTCGTCTGGCTGAGTTTAATTCGGGAAAAATGCACAATGCAATTCCAAGAGACGGTAAGTTTATAATAGCTATCCCCAGTGATGTAAAAGAGGAAGTGCGTGTGGATTGGAATATATTTACAAGCGATGTTGAAGATGAGTTTCATGTATCCGATACAGAGATGATCTTCAATATGGAGAGCGTCGAAGCCCAAAAGATTCTCCCCAAGATTATTTCGGATAACATTATACGTGCATTGCAAGGTGTGGATAATGGGGTTTTTGCAATGTGCCAGGATGAAGCATTGTCCTATATGGTCGAGACATCAAGTAATGTCGCAAGTGTTGTGACAGAGAATAGCAAAATGACTGTCGTTTCATCACAGCGAAGCAATGTTATGAGTAATCTTGACAATCAATGCAATACATTAAAAGCAATATTTGAATTAGCGGGAGCAAAAGTAGTGCAAAATGACGGGTATCCGGCATGGAAGATGAATCCAAACAGCGAACTAACGAAAATTGCTGTAGATACATATAAGAATTTATTTGGTAATGAGCCAATAGTAAAAGGTATTCATGCCGGATTGGAGTGCGGACTTTTCTCTGAAAGGTATCCACATCTTGATATGGTTTCATTCGGTCCTACCCTGCGCTATGTGCACACACCGGAGGAAAGGCTTTACATACCATCGGTACAGAAAGTGTGGAATCATCTGATAGAAATACTTAAAAGCATTCCTTTGAGTAAATGAGATTATTGTATCACATGTTTATTGTTGTTATGTTGTTGTCCGTTTTATCATGCGGACAACAACATAAAGCAGAATCGGTAGTGAAAGGTTTTATGGAGAGAAACATGTTGGACGGTAAGAAACCTTCCAATATTGTGTTTCATGATATTGATTCAACCACATATATTACAGACTCATTGGTGTATGTAATGCGGAATGTACTGAAACAATCTGATAGATACAGTCATGATATTACATATTCATCGACCAATATGGACGGTTATCTGAAAATTATCCGCGTTGAATATAAATTAGACGGGCAAAAATATTCAGACAGTTACTATTTGGATAATGAAATTACAGGCGTTGTTTCACTCAAATGTAATTGAGTGCTATAAAGAAAATCTCAAAGAAATAATCTAACTTAATTAATATCATTATGCAAAATAATGAAAAGTACATGGTTTCCGGAAAAATGTTCATTTAAAATTTGCATGTATCAAATAAAATGCCTACCTTTGCACCGCATTTGAGAGAAAATGCTACGGTAATTAAATCCGGAAAGGAAGTTTGGGTGAGTGGCTGAAACCAGCAGTTTGCTAAACTGCCGTACGAGTTCATCGTACCGGGGGTTCGAATCCCCCAGCTTCCGCGGAGAATAGACCGTAAATTTAATGGTGGATTCATCTAATGGTTAGGATACAAGATTCTCAATCTTGGCATAGGGGTTCGATTCCCCTATCCACTACAAAAAGAGTTTCAGAATATTTTGAGACTCTTTTTTTTGAGTACAATAATGGTGGATTCATCTAATGGTTAGGATACAAGATTCTCAATCTTGGCATAGGGGTTCGATTCCCCTATCCACTACAAAAAAGAGTTTCAAGGTATTCTTGAGACTCTTTTTACTTTTTACAATTGAATAGGAAACATGGATAGTGTCAAGGAACGGTTTAATAGAACAGAAGCTCTTCTTGGTAAACAAGCAATGGAGAGATTATATAATAGCAAAGTAGCCATATTCGGAGTTGGCGGAGTTGGCGGATATGCAGCGGAAGTGATAGCACGAAGCGGTATAGGATATATTGATATATTTGATAGTGATAGTGTTTCTGCCACTAACATAAACAGACAGATATATGCCCTGACAAGTACTATCGGACAGTACAAAGTGGATGTGGCGAAGAAAAGGATTGAGGATATAAATCCGGATTGTATTGTGAAGACGTACAAGGTATTCTATTTGCCGTCCAATGCAGATCAAATAGATTTATCCAAGTATGATTATGTGGTGGATTGTATAGATACAGTTGTTGCCAAGGTTGAATTGGTCGTACGCTGTAATAAACAGAATATTCCTATAATAAGCAGTATGGGGGCTGGAAATAAACTTGACGCTACGGCATTCAAAGTGTCAGACATAAGTAAGACTAAAATAGATCCGCTTGCAAAAGCAGTCAGAAAGAGACTTCGTAAATTAGGTGTGGAACATCTAAAAGTCGTGTATAGCGAAGAAGTCCCAAACATGACATCGTGTCAATCCACAGAACTAATGCCAGCAAGTAATTCTTTTGTGCCAGGTGTTGCAGGTCTTATAATTGGAGGTGAGGTCATTAAAGATATAATACATTGCACTAATTTATTATGAGTAGATATTTAAATTGCATTTTTATTGCAGGACATAATCATATAGAGCCATTAAACATCAAATAAATGCGATGAACTTATATATGGATAATTGCATTTATATTAAAAATGAGCATCCTCAAGCAAATTAAAAATAGCATGACAAGCTTTGTTTGTCATGCTATTTTATTTATGGTAATAAAACAATCAGAGTTTTAATGAACTCTTTATCGCATTGATTTTATTTTCTGCTGCACTACAGCATCTGTCGTAACATCCAGAACACTTCATACTATTATCTTTTATCTCTATATAGAACTTTATCTTCGGCTCTGTTCCTGAAGGGCGCACACTTATTTTTGTGCCGTCTTCACAGAACCATTGAAGCACATTACTTGTTGTTGGCATATCAAGTTTTGTCTTTGTGCCATTTGCATTTGTCTGTTCTAAAGTCTGGTAGTCTTTACATACAATGACCTTACTGCCACCTATCTCCTTTGGAGGTTCATTGCGGAAGTCAGTCATCATTTGTTTAATCTCATCAGCTCCGCTCTTACCAGGTTTCACTACATTAATTGTAAACTCTTTGGAGAAACCATATTCGGCATATATATCCATCAAGATATCATACAAAGTTTTACCTTTATCTTTAGCGTAAGCGCAAATCTCGGCAAGTAATGAACATGCTGAAACTGCATCTTTATCACGGACAAAGTCTTGTGCCAGGAAACCATAACTTTCTTCTCCACCGCCAATGTATTGCTGTTTACCCTCAGATATGGCGATTTCACGGGCTATCCATTTAAAACCAGTATAGCAATCACGCATTTCTATATTTTGTTTTTCAGCAATCTCGCGGATAACCTCTGTGGTAACAATTGTTTTTACGATGAAATCACCATCTCTCATCTTACCGGTAGCCTTTCTATTGGTGATTATATAATAAAGGAACAGTAAACATGTTTGGTTTCCATTTATTAGAATCCACTCTCCCTTATCATTCTTGCATGCCATACCAACACGGTCTGCATCCGGATCACTTGCCATAACAACGTCTGCATCCATGGCCTTGGCATCGCGCAATGCAAGTGTAAGAGCTTCACCATTCTCTGGATTTGGAGATACAACAGTGGGGAAGTCACCACTTTTCACCATCTGCTCTTCCACGCAATGAATATTTTCAAATCCCCATAACTTTAACGAACGAGGTATCATTGTCATTCCAGTACCATGTAATGGAGTATAGACTATTTTGAGATCCTTTTGGCGTTTTATAACTTCAGGATCGATGCAAATCTCCTTTATGCGCTCCAAATATATCTTATCAATATCCTCACCGATAATCTGAATCAACTCTTTATTTCCGGAAAACTTAACATCATCAATGGTAACTTTATTGACTTCATCTATGATGCCGGTATCATGTGGTGCCAATACCTGCGCCCCATCTTCCCAATACGCTTTATATCCATTATACTCGCGTGGATTATGACTTGCGGTAACATTAACTCCAGCTTGGCATTTTAGGTGTCTTATGGCAAATGAACATTCCGGTGTCGGACGCATATCATCGAAAAGATAAACTTTTATTCCATTTGCCGAGAATATATCTGCGACTGTTTCTGCAAACTGGCGACTATTATTGCGGCAGTCATGACATACAACGACAGATATATCCGAACGATCCGCAAAGTTTTTCTTCAGATAATTGGCAAAACCTTGTGTTGCCATACCGACAGTATATATATTCATGCGATTACTGCCGGCTCCCATAATGCCGCGTAATCCTCCAGTTCCAAACTCTAACTCTTTATAGAAACATTCTATCAAATCGGTTTTATCCTCATTCTCCAGCATCCTACGAACAGAAGCTTGTGTCTCTTGGTCAAAAGCCGGGGTTAGCCATTGCTGTGCTTTTTCCGTACATTGTGAAATAAGTTGTGTGTTATTTTCCATAATTTTATAAGTTAAAAATCAAATATTATCATTTTACAAAGATAACGTTTTTACTTTAAAGTAGAATTGCCAATGAGGCTTATTTTTTAATTTTTTAGTATTTTATCTATTTCATCGAATTGCTTTCCCATATTGAGATTTAAATAAATACGATATAACGCATGTCCCCACTTGTCTTTATTGTCAGGCGCATATTCACGATATTTCTCTAAATATGGTCTTGCCTTTTTGTATAAATTCTTAATTTGTTTCTTGTTCTTTGAAGTTTGTTTATCCCTTTCTAAAATCAATATTTTATTCAGATAAGCCGTACCGGCATTAAAATACGGCTCAGGAAGTGTGTCATTTTTTTGTATTAGCGAATCACTTAACGATATGCAATCGTCATATTTACCAATATTAAGTAATACAGTAGACTTTGCCAGCATAAACAATTCGTTGTCACTATCAACAGCCAGAGCCTTGTCCGCCAGGAGTAAAGCCTCATTCAGACTATCCGCATTTGTGTAATAATCCATCAATCGTGACAAGAAATACGGGTATTCTGGATATTCCTTAAATCCGGTCCGTAATACTTGCACATACTGTGCGTCTTTTTTTTCAGCTTTATATGCTTCGGCAATAAACCGTAAGGTATATTTTTTCTTGGATATATTATGTAATGCCGTATCTGCGTACATAAGTGTTTTTTCGGGATTATTCATTTTAAATCCGCAATATGTGGCCCAATATGCCGCATCTGTCATACGCTTATCGTTATCCTGATAGTCATAACCTGAAAACAATGGTTTTCGGTCACATTCTATGTATGTGGAAAAGAAATCAAAAGCAGTTTTATAATCTGTTTTTCTTATATAATATGTCCCGCCGTAAAAAAGATTAGGTCGCAATGTGTTTAACTCCGAAGCGTGTTTACGGCGATATTCCAAAACTACACGTCCTTTTTTATCAGGAATGGCATCGATGGAATCAAGCGTTTCAAGTACTGTGAACATACGCTTTGTCAGATTGAATATGGCAGCCGTATCATATTTCTGTTTTAGATAAAGCTTTTCATTACCGACTTCGTATTGCTTTTGCAGTGCTTGATATAAAAGCAAATATATTTTAGGATTAGTCCTACAAACAGAATCTTTGGCCAAAAGCTCGGTCATCATTTTTTCCGCTTTTTCCAGTTCCTTGCCACTCTTTATATAAGACCGTGCTTGAGACATCTCTTTTCGTTGAGCTCTCAAGCACGGTGTTATCAATAGTAAGAGAAGCGTTAATAATATCAGCTTCTTCATTTAATGGTTATATGTTTATTTTTTAGTTGCCAAGCAGTTTCTCCATTTCTGCTGATTTCTCCTTGTTACCCAATGAATAATAAATTTGGTACAAAGGATATGCCCAGTTTACTTTTTCACGTGAAGGATCCTGTTCTTTGGCTTTTTCCATATACGTCAACGCCTGATTCAGAACCTCCTTCACTTTATTCAGGTTTGCTGTCGTAAGACCACCGGTCTTCTTATCAGCTAACTGATCTTTCAGTTCTATGGCTTTAGAGTTGAGACATACTCCGATGTTGAATATCACTTGGATGAAGTTTGGGTCTATATCAAGAGCTTTCTTATATGATTCTACGGCCTCATTCCATTTCTGACTGTTCATCTCGGCCTCACCTTTCAAAGCCCAAGCCATTTTATTCTTCGGATCGGCAGTAATCTCTTCTTCCAGCCATTTCATGCGCTCAGCCTGACGTCCAGGAGCTGAATAATATTCCATCAAAAGATTGAAATACTTATCTTCGTTAGGCTTTTGTTTATGAAGATCTTTCAATATTCCCACATAAGCCAAAGAGTCTTCCTTTGTTTTGCAATTCTCTTTTTGTGAGAATAAAAGTATTTCATTGGCGTCGGCTGCTTTCGCCGAGTCCTGAGCCGCAATTTTGGCATATTTAACTGCACTTGCATAGTCTTTCTTTTGATAAGATACCAAACCGGCAAAATATGCAATCTCTGCACGATATTCATCTTTTGTCAGATCAATATCCGTAAACATAGGATCCTCCGCACTATCAATATACAAAGTCCATGCCTTTTGAGCATTGTCAAGATTTTTGTGGTTATACTCAAATAGTCCTGCCTGTATAAGATTCAGACGTCCCATTTGGTATCTGTCCTGATTGGCTTTTCTGAAACGTATTTTTACTTTTCCCTTCTCGTTTGGTTGCCTGTCAAACTCATCACATTTCAAAGCGGCCTCCATTGCAGCGATAATACTTCTATGCATGCCAAGAGTATCGTATGGAGTGTTATCTTTCTTTATCTCGCTTTCAGCTTTCTTCTGCTGAATGCCCGCAAACTTCTGATAATGAATATTGTTAAGTGTATTCCATGCCGCAGCCTTATCGGTTGTGGCATCAGATGTCAATGCGGGAGTAATGATTTTCAGTGCTTCTTCAAATTCTCCCTTGTCACAAAGCTTTTGTGCTTCCTTTACCACATTGTCTTGGGCAAAGGCTGTGGCGGACGCTGCAACAGTGACTGCCATCATAATCAGTTTTTTCATCGTTTTATAGTTTTAATTAAACATTTGTCTGTACCATTTTATTCTTCACCGAATTCTACGATTGGAGCCGTTTCGTCAGGATGAATTTCCGACGCATCATCAGAAACAGACATATTATTATTTGCTTGTGATGCACTTGCTTCCAATGCGGTCTGTCCATCTTGCTCCATTATCTCAGCGTCACCTGCACTCATCACCTTGCAAACACTTGCAATAATATCGTTTTTCTTTGTGAGGTTTATCAGTCTGACACCTTGTGTCGCACGCCCCATTACACGTACATCGGCAACTTTCAAGCGTATCAATATTCCGCTCTTGTTGATAATCATGAGGTCATTTTCATCGGTCACAACCTTAATCGCAACCAGTCGGCCAGTCTTTTCCGTGACGCTCAATGTTTTCACACCCTTTGCTCCACGGGCCGTTTTCCGATAGTCCTCAATCTCGCTACGCTTTCCATATCCGTTTTCGCTTACAACCATTATGGTCTCTGTTTGCGGGTCGTTGACACACACCATGCCTATCACCTCGTCGTCACCATCATCAAGGCGCATACTGCGCACTCCGGTAGACACACGTCCCATCACACGTACGTCTTTTTCATTAAATCGTATCGCACGGCCGTTACGGTTGGCTATGATCAGTTCGTTATTACCGTTTGTCAACCTGACTGCCACGACTTGATCGCCTTCCATGATATTTATGGCTATTACGCCGTTTGTGCGCGGGCGGCTATATGCTTCAAGGCATGTTTTCTTTATTATACCGTGCTTTGTCGCAAATACTACGTAATGACTTTTGAGGAACTCTTCGTCATTAAACTTCTTTATTCTCAAAACTGCATTGATGGCATCGTCGGATTCAATATTGAGCAAGTTCTGTATAGCTCTGCCTTTCGAGTTCTTTGCCCCCTCCGGAATTTCATAACATTTAAGCCAGTAACAACGTCCTTTCTGAGTGAAGAAAAGCAATGTGTTATGCATTGTAGCGGGATATATGTATTCCGTGAAATCAGCGTCACGCGTCTGGGCACCCTTGCTTCCTACTCCACCGCGGCTCTGTTCCTTAAATTCAGAAAGAGCCGTGCGCTTGATATATCCCAAGTGGCTGATTGTAATCACGACTGGATCATCCGGATAGAAATCCTCCGCATTAAACTCTTCGCTCGAATACTTTATTTCAGTACGACGCTCGTCACCATATTTCTCTTTTACTTCCTGCAACTCGGCTTTCATCACCTGCTTACACAATTCAGGATTGTCAAGTATCTCCTGTAAGTGGGCTATGAGTTTTTCAAGTTCCTCGTACTCTTGATGCAACTGATCCATGCGAAGGCCGGTCAACTGGCTTAGACGCATGTCAACAATTGCCTTTGCCTGAACATCGTCAAAGTCGAAACGTTTCTTGAGGTTTTCGATAGCATCTTGCGGAGTCTTGGACGCACGGATAAGATGTACCACCTCATCGATATTATCGCAGGCAACTATGAGCGCTTCCAGAATGTGGGCACGGTCTTGCGCTTTCTTCAAATCAAACCTTGTCCTGCGGATCGTCACGTCATGACGATGCTCCACAAAATACCTCACGCAATCTTTCAAGGAAAGAAGTCTCGGCCTGCCTTTCACAAGGGCGATACAGTTCACCGAGAAAGAACTTTGCAGTGCTGTCATCTTAAAAAGTTTATTAAGAATGACATTGGCGTTTGCCTCTCGCTTTACGTCAACGACGATACGCATACCCTGACGTCCCGACTCGTCGTTTACATAGCTGATGCCTTCTATTCTTTTTTCATTTGCCAAATCTGCTATATATTTCACGAGATCAGCCTTGTTTACGCCATAAGGAATTTCCGTCACTACGATTTTATCATGAGTGTCTCCTGTCTCTATTTCGGCTTTGGCTCTCATCACAATCCGTCCGCGACCTGTATCGTAAGCGTCTTTCACTCCTTGTATACCATATATATATGCACCGGTCGGGAAGTCGGGAGCTTTGATATACTCCATAAGCCCGTCTGTGTCTATATCCGGATTGTCTATGTAAGCGCAACAGCCGTCTATTACTTCCGCCAGATTGTGTGTCGGAATATTGGTCGCCATACCCACGGCTATACCATTTCCGCCATTTACCAGCAAATTAGGTATTTTTGTCGGCATTACGGTCGGCTCCTGCAACGAGTCGTCAAAGTTGTTCGTCATGTCTACGGTGTCTTTTTCCAAATCATCCATGACATGCTCTCCCATTTTAGATAGTCGGCATTCGGTATAACGCATTGCTGCCGCTGAGTCTCCATCCACAGAACCGAAGTTGCCTTGACCGTCTACCAATGTATATCTCATGCTCCACTCCTGTGCCATTCTGACAAGAGCGCCATATACGGAACTATCTCCGTGCGGGTGATATTTTCCTAATACCTCACCGACAACGCGTGCGCATTTCTTATACGGCTTATCGCTGCCGTTACCGATACCCATCATTCCATATAGGATACGGCGATGAACAGGTTTAAATCCGTCGCGAACATCCGGAAGAGCACGGGCTACGATTACAGACATCGAATAATCAATATATGAGGATTTCATTTCTTCCTCAATATTAATTTTTATGATTCTGTCTTGGTCTAATGTTTGATCCATTGATTGTTATTTGTTTTTATTGTTATCTGCTTAGCTGCCACAAGGCCGGCGGTTTACCGCTGAAATGCCGTTTAAGGCACTTTTAAGCCGTTCTGGCGCGTTTTTACATCTTTCAAGCCTTCAAAATTACTACTTTTTTCAGACATAAAAAAACATTTAAACAATTTTATAAGTACACGTGTGCTGCCATACAGACCTTTACGGCTTCGAAAATGGTATTGCAGTTGTACTGTGATAATGGATTTTTATGAATAAAAACAAATATGCACGTTATATTTGGCAACTATGCCACGTTAGCCCCTGAATATTCGTTATTATGGCCAGACATGACCGAATAATAATCTTCAGCCAAGAAAAAGTATAATGGCGGTTGGTGCAAATATTTTAGAGGTATGTAAAAATAATGTCAAATACATTATAATTCCGTTTAGACATAACTTATTATAGAAAAAGATGTAAACCGACGGATTACACTATAATTTTTGACAACTTACTGTAGTGATTTCAGGCAAAAATAGTTTCAGTTGTATTTAGATAGTGGTTGTATTCCGTTTGGATACCCGTTGCATTGCGTTTAGACGCTAAATGCAGAGCAACGGGTATCCAAACGGAATGCAATAAATACTTAAATGAAGAATACTTTGTGACTGATTTATAATAAAATAATACACTTTATAAAGTAAAAGGCGAGACTACACGTTATGGTGGAGTCTCGCCTGTAAATCAGTATGGTGGTGAATTATATACTATATGCAGTAAACAATAAATACATGATAGGCCTGAACAGTTATTGAAAGCAAACCGACATCAGTTAAATCAAATTTTAAAGTCTGGAACATTGGAGTCGCAGCGTTTTTAAGACACGCTATTTTGTCAATATTTATCATGCAGTCATAGGGGTGTTTGTCGTTTAACAGTATGCAAATATAATACGAAATAACATATAAAGCAAATATGTTTGCGATACATATTACGATACCACTGCCAATATTTTTGTATATACCGGTCGCAGAAGCCGTATTGATTTATTAAATAAATATCAGTAAATGACACAAGGATGTTCGTTAATGAATAAAGCAACGAACGTAATATAACAAATATTTAATAGACATAACATTCCATTCGTGTACTTTGGCATGGCTTTTGCTTTCTTACGTTTATTAATTATAGATTATTTAATTTAAAGAGAGAGGATAAATAATGACAAGTCAATTTTCGCCCAAAGTATCAGAGATTCTTGCTTATAGCAGGGAAGAAGCCGCGCGCTTGGCAAGTCGCTCTGTCGGTCCGGAGCATCTTCTTCTCGGATTGTTGAGAATAAAAGAGAGTCCGGTAATAGATGTATTCAACAGGTTGGACATTAATATACAGTCCGTAAAGGCTGGCCTTGAAAACAAAGTGCGTGAAGATGAGATTGGTGTACCAATCAACACATCGGAACTGGTATTGAATGAAAAAGCAAGCAACATACTGAAACTTGCCGTTCTTGAAGCACGTATACAGCGTACACAACGTGTTGACGAGCAACATCTGCTACTTGCCATACTTCATGATAATGTAGATAATGGAGCTAAAGAAATACTGGAAATAAACAACATGAATTACGAAGATGCCATGACAATGCTTCAATCCAAAGGGCATATACAAGACGGCATAGGATTACCTGATGAGGAGGAAGGTGAATTTGAGCAGGCTGACCCACATGGTGGTGGAAGCCGGGGAGACATGAACGCAAAGAATTCTCAGACTGCCACTCAAAACCGTAAGTCCCAAGGTAAAACACCTGTCATAGACAATTTCGGGGTTGACATGACAAAAGCAGCTCTTGATGGCAAGCTTGACCCGGTTGTCGGGCGTGAGCGTGAAATTGCCCGCGTGATAGAAATTCTTTGTAGAAGGAAGAAAAACAATCCCATACTAATAGGTGAACCAGGTGTTGGCAAAAGCGCTATTGTTGAGGGATTGGCACAGCTTATAGCTGCTCGCCACGTATCTCCGATGCTGTTCAACAAGCGGGTGGTCAGCCTTGATATGACCGGCATTGTGGCAGGAACAAAATACAGAGGACAGTTTGAGGAACGTATAAAGGCATTGATAAAGGAAATAGAGACAAATCCCGATATAATTATATTCATAGATGAGATTCATACCCTTGTGGGAGCGGGATCCACTCCTGGAAGCATGGATGCCGCAAATATATTAAAACCGGCGTTGGCAAGAGGCACAATACAATGTATAGGAGCGACAACACTTGATGAGTATCGCAATAGCATCGAAAAAGACGGCGCACTTGAAAGAAGATTTCAGAAAGTTCTTGTCGAACCGACAACAAGTGATGAGACTTATGCTATATTGAAAAATATAAAGGGTAGATATGAGCATCACCACCATGTGGAATACACAGACGAGGCACTGCATGCTTGTGTCAAGCTGACAGAAAGATATATTACAGACAGGCAATTCCCAGACAAAGCGATAGACGCTCTTGACGAGGTCGGTTCGAGAGTTCGTCTCGGCTCTATGACGATTCCACCGGAAATAACCGAGAAAGAAAAAGAAATAGACATAATAAAGGATAAAAAGCAAGCCGCGGTAAGAAACCAGAACTTTGAACTTGCCGCTGGCTATAGGGACCGACAGACGGAGTTGGAAGCAGAACTGAAAGAGCTTAACGAAAAGTGGACCAATGGTGAAAGTAGTGACAGGCAGACTGTAACCGGCAGTGACGTGGCCGATGTTGTGTCGATGATGACCGGTGTTCCAGTACAGCGCATGGCAGAGGCAGAGGGTATACGACTTAAAGGAATGTCAGAAGAACTTAAAGGAGTCGTTATCGCTCAGGAACCGGCTATTGACAAGATTGTAAAGGCTATACAGAGAAACAGAGTCGGACTGAAAGATCCCAATCATCCGATTGGCGCTTTCATGTTCCTCGGGCCTACAGGTGTGGGCAAGACATATCTTGCAAAGAAACTTGCAGAGTTTATGTTTGGTTCATCAGAGGCTCTTATAAGAATAGATATGAGTGAGTACACCGAGAGCTTTAACGTATCCAGACTTATCGGCGCACCTCCGGGATATGTCGGTTATGAGGAGGGAGGACAACTCACGGAGAAAGTAAGGCGCCACCCCTACTCTATCATATTGCTGGACGAGATTGAAAAAGCTCATGGCAACATATATAACCTATTGTTGCAAGTGCTTGACGAGGGACGGCTGACAGATGGAAACGGCCGCTTCGTAGACTTTCGTAATACGGTGATTATCATGACGAGCAATGCCGGAACCAAGCGATTGAAAGAGTTTTCGCGTGGAGTAGGTTTTAATGCGTCTGATGGTGGACTTGCTCTTAACGACAAAGATAAGGAATATGCTCGCAGTATTATCCAAAAGTCACTGAGCCGTCAGTTTTCACCGGAATTTCTCAACAGGCTCGATGAGATTATCACTTTCGATCAGTTGGATATGGATGCGATTAAAAAGATAATCGACATTGAGCTTAGAGGATTGTTTGGACGAGTAGAGGCCATGGGGTATCAACTTGATATCAGTGCCGAGGCCAAGGAGTTCGTAGCGTCAAAAGGATATGATGTCCAGTTTGGTGCACGTCCTTTGAAACGTGCCATCCAGACATATATAGAAGATGGATTGGGCGAAATGATAATCAACGGTGAATTGAAAGCCGGAGATAAAATCACGATAACCAAGCAGGAAGGTAAGGAAGAACTTGCATTCACTATCTGACATACAGAGTGGAATGTATTGGATAAGAGACAATATTCGTACTATCGAAAAAGCGAATACTCACTATAAATAACAGAAAAAGGGGGATTTATATCTTGGGTAAAACGACAAACAAGTCTGCCTCAAAGCATTTTTATACATGTTGGGGCAGACTTTATTTATATTTCATACATTCAAATGATACGACAAAAGCGTTCTTCGTTTTATCGGATATACAGTGACGGGCATCAGGCCTTTCGTTTACCAGCCACACGATGGCACCTGAAGCATCAGTAAGAACGAGTTGTTTTTTCTTTTGAAACAGTGTTTTTTTCTTGTCGGTAAGATAATCGCTGACAAGCTTTGAGCCTCTCATGCCAAACGGAATAAACCTGTCTCCAGGGGAAATGGTACGCAAAACAAGCGGAAATTCTATTTCGGAAGCATCAAGACATACTTTATTTTTATCGCGGGATATAACGAAATTTTCATCAACCATTGTTTGTGTGATTGATATTCTGTCTAAATCAGACAAAATATAAGTACCACATTGTGGAATTTTCAATGATTTAAAGACCTCGGCATGAGGTGAGACAATTATATGACAACGATCTATCAATAATTCAAAATCACCAGAAGCAAATAGCTTTCCCGGTTGCGAACCAACACTGTGATATATTTGTTCTACTTGCATTGCCGTAAAATGATAATCCTTCAGTATCTGGTGCAACAAATATTCCGGTGACGGTTCTTTAAGCAGACTCTTTATATTTATATATAAACAATCATCCTCGGCTACCCTATTGACGACACGTTTAATGCCCTTGGATATAGCATCGTCAAAAATCTTGACCGCTTCAGCCATGTATTCCGCTGTACGTCTTATATTTTCCGATGCCTTTGGATTGATGCATTTGAGCATCGGTATCACATTAAGACGGAACTTATTTCGCGTAGCTTCATCAGTTAGGTTTGTGCTATCGGTGACATAAATCTGTTTTTTGTGCTTCAAATAATTTTCTATATCACCACGGTTTACGCATAAAAAAGGACGCTTGATATTTCCATTTACGGCTTTGATACCCGACAATCCGTGTATCCCCGTACCGCGGACCAGATTCATCAACACGGTCTCAACAGTGTCATCACTATGGTGTGCCACACAAATGTCAACTGCATCAATATTCTTTCGTAATTGCTCAAAATAAGAATAACGCAATTTTCTGGCCGCAAGCTCGATGCTTACTTTATGCAGATAAGCATATCCGGTTGTATCAAAGTGAGTTAAGTGGAATGGTATATTATTCTTATTGCATAGCTCACGAACAAAATCCTCATCCCTGTCAGATTCTTTTCCACGCAGATGGAAATTGCAATGGGCCGCCTCCACGCAAAAGCCCAATTCGGATAATACCAATAATAAGGCCACACTATCAGCGCCACCGCTCACTGCCACAATATGAACGCGGTCTTTATCAAGCAAATCAAGTCGCTCGATATATGCAGAAACAATACTTGCTAAATCCAAATTCTATTCCACATAAAGCACCAGTCCTTTGAGATATTCTCCCTCAGGATGATATATATTAACGGGATGATCTGCCGGCTGATGAAGCTGATGCATTATTCTCACATTACGTTTGGCCATTGCAGCTGCGGTAAATACCGCATTGCGGAAATTATCTTTAGTCACAACCTGACTGCAAGAGAAAGTAAATAATATGCCACCCGGCTTGATTTTTTCAAATGCCTTGACATTAAGTCGTGTATAACCTTTAAGAGCGTTGTGCAATGCCGCACGATGCTTCGCAAATGCCGGAGGATCCAATATTATCAAATCGTAATTGTTTCCGGATTCTTCAAGATACTTAAAAGCATCTGCACAATAAGCCGCATGACGATTATCACCGGGATAATTCAACTCAACATTACGTTCTGTAAGCTCTATCGCTTTTGCGCTGCTGTCTACAGAATGCACCAATTCCGCTCCTCCACGCATAGCGTAAAAAGAAAATCCACCGGTATAACAAAACATATTAAGCACCTTACGGCCACGGGCATAGCTTTCCAATAAAGCTCTATTCTCACGCTGATCGACAAAAAAACCTGTTTTTTGTCCTTTTAGCCAATCGACATGGAATTTCAATCCGTTCTCTATCGCAATATTATCCTCGGAATTTCCATATACAAAACCGTTCTCTTGGCCAAGTTCCGCTTTATAAGGTAAAGTCGTTTCGCTTTTATAATATATGTTGTCAATACGGTTTCCCATCACAGTGACCAAACTGTTGGCTATCTCATTGCGACAAACATGCATACCCACGCTATGTGCCTGCATTACGGCGGTTTTCCCATATATGTCTATAACCAATCCCGGCAAGTTGTCTCCTTCGCCATGCACCAAGCGATAAGTATTATTATCGGATGAGTCAGCCACTCCAATGCATACCCTTACCTCCAATGCCGACTGTAATTTGGATTGCCAAAATAAAGAATTAATATCACATTCCTGAAAAGACAATACCCTGACAGCAATAGAGCCTATTTGGTAATGTCCCAAAGCGATAAACTCTCCGCTATCTGTCAACACTTTTACTATATCTCCTTCCTCAATACCCGGTTCAGCATGCTTTATCGCACCGGAGAAAACCCATGGGTGAAAGCGTTTGAGACTGTCTTCCTTACCCTTTTTAAGATATATTTGCCTGTACTTCATCTTGTACTTTTATAAGTTCATAATCTCCGGTTTTTTCCAACCTAATAAGTTCTTCATATAAATTTATACAACTCCAAGCGTCAATAGCCGCATATTGCTTCTGCTTGTCGCTAAGTATGTCTGCATCCCAATTAGTCAGTCTTTGGGCCTTGCTTATCTTTTGCCCGAAAAAATTGGCATATAGCTTTTGAAGACTCAAATCCTCCACCCCGATTTCCTTTACATGCTTCTGCAAATCAATAAAATATCCCGGAGTGAACCTGGCTACTTTATGAAGCATAGATATATCATCGTTAAGCGACAGGCCGATCTTCGGTACGGTAGTATCTTCAAGCAACCGTATTATTGAAGGAGACATACCCGTATGCTTTAAACGGAATAAAAAACAAATGTCGTGAGAAGCTATTTGAAGTAGAGAAACATTGTGTACGACACCCCGTTTAAACGACGGGCGCGTCTCTGTATCCACTCCTAAGATAGGCTGAGACAGCAAGTATTCCACTGCCCTTTCGGCTTCCGTAGGAGTCAAAACGACAACAATACGTCCCTCAAATGCAACACGTGGCAACGTATTTATCTGCGTTTTGTCATATTTACTGTATAATGTTTTCTTCATTTTCAAGTCTTTTCGACTTGCAAAATTACAAAAAAGCAATGAGTTTATAATCAAATATGACTTTTTTCTGCTAATTTTGCAGAATAAATTTATTCATCGAAATAGAAAATGGTAGCGAGAAAGAAAAAGAGTAAAACATATTCATTCGGTAATGTATTAGGCATCAACAATATATTCAATAACGAGAAAATAAACTTCATTACAGGTCTGGCGGCATTTGTGTTCGCCATTTTTCTAATAATGTCATTTATCTCATTTTTCTCCACTGGTGCCGCCGATCAGAGCCTGATAGAAACTCCCCGTGCCGGAGAGATTATGAATGCTGAGAGAGAGTTTCAAAACAGTTGTGGCTCTTTCGGCTCGTATCTCTCATACTTTTTTATAAAAAGAAGTTTCGGACTACCGGCATTTTTCATTCCTGTGTTTTTCATTCTCGTTGCAATGAAACTCATGAGAGTGTATAATGTGGTTCTTTTGAAGTGGTTTATGTGTATGATGAGTATTATGATATGGGCTTCAGTAGTGTTGGCCAAATTCATAACTCCGTTGTTTATAGACAGTTGTTTCAATCCTGGAGGCGATCATGGAGCATATATATGTATTTGGATTGAAAATCTTATAGGCTCCCCGGGCCTAACCGCTTTATTGGGATTGACTGCAATTATTTTCCTTACATACATAAGTGCCGAGACGATTTATGTAGTAAGAAAGATACTTAATCCCGTGAAATTCTTTACTGACAGGGTAAAATTCACAGTAAGCAATAATGAATGTACTGCAGAGAATAAAACGGAAATACCCCTCGATATATTAGAAGATCCGGAGGTTTTTGACAATCCGGCACCTCAAACCGTTGAGTTTGACACCGAAGAAAGTATTACGGCTGAAACTAATGTGGCTAAAGAAGTACCTTTCGATTTACCTGTTGAAAAAGAAAATGATAGTATAGATATAAAAATTGAGGCCGCCAAGAATGAGGAAAAAGCTGACGGCAAACTGCTTGTAGACACAGATCACGACCTAATCACTCCATATGACCCCAAGCGCGACCTTGAGAACTATCATTATCCTACACTTGATTTGCTGAAAAAATATGATAATGATGGTAAGCCTTATATCGATATGGTTGAACAAACGGCAAACAAGAACCGTATTGTGGAGGTTTTACGTAATTTTGGGGTGGAGATTAGCAGCATTAAGGCTACTGTCGGTCCCACAATCACGCTATATGAGATAACACCGGCACAAGGTGTCCGTATTTCTAAAATAAGAAATCTTGAAGATGACATCGCATTGAGCTTGTCGGCTTTGGGTATCCGCATCATAGCTCCAATTCCAGGTAAAGGAACAATCGGTATTGAAGTTCCGAACGCAAAACCGAATATTGTCTCGATGGAAAGCATACTCAATTCAAAAAAATTCCAGGAGACGACGATGGAATTGCCTTGCGCGATAGGCAAGACAATTACAAATGAAGTGTTCATGTTCGACCTTGCAAAAATTCCGCATTTGCTTGTAGCCGGAGCCACAGGTCAAGGAAAATCAGTAGGACTAAACGCAATAATAACATCATTATTATACAAGAAACATCCAGCTGAGTTGAAAATTGTGCTCATTGACCCGAAAAAAGTGGAATTCAGCATATACGAACCTATTGCCAATCATTTCCTTGCAAAAGTACCTGATGACGACGCCGAACCTATCATAACAGACGTAACGAAAGTAGTCCGAACTCTGAATAGTCTCTGTAAAGAGATGGACACTCGATATGACCTGCTTAAAGCTGCCGGCGCAAGGAATATAAAGGAATATAACAAGAAATTCATTTCACGCCAGCTAAATCCTCAGAACGGGCACCGTTTCATGCCATATATTGTCGTGATAATAGATGAGTTTGGTGACTTGATAATGACAGCCGGTAAGGAAATAGAACTTCCAATAGCACGTATTGCCCAGCTGGCTCGTGCAGTCGGAATACACATGGTCATAGCGACCCAGCGACCTACGACGACTATTATTACCGGTAATATAAAAGCGAACTTCCCCGGACGTGTGGCTTTCAAGGTAAGTGCCATGATAGACTCAAAGACGATCCTTGACCGACCCGGAGCCAATCAGCTAATAGGCCGTGGCGACTTATTGTTCCTCAATGGCAACGAGCCTGTACGTGTGCAATGTGCATTTGTGGATACTCCTGAAGTGGAACGGGTCAATCTTTTTATAGCCGGCCAGCAGGGATATGTAACTCCATTCGAGTTGCCTGAACCGGATGTCGAATCGGGCGAAGCCATTGGCGGAGCGTCGGATGTGGACATGCAACATCTCGACCCGATGTTTGAAGATGCTGCTCGGCTGATTGTGCTGAACCAGTCTGGAAGTACAAGCCTTATACAACGCAAGTTCTCTATTGGATATAACAGAGCGGGCCGTCTGATGGATCAGCTAGAGAAAGCTGGTGTCGTGGGAGCAGCCATGGGGAGCAAGCCACGTGAGGTGCTGATACAAGATGAAGTAAGTCTGAATAATCTTTTAAGTTCGATAAGAAAATGAAAACAATATTATTTACGAAAAAAATAGGCATGGTTTTCATGCTCACATTAATATGTGGAGTTGTCACAGCTCAATCTGCAAAAAATGTACTGGATAAGGCCGTTGCAGTAATAAGCAACAAGGGGGGAATATCGGCAGACTTCAAAATGACCGGTAAGCAATATGGTAATCTTAGTGGTTCGATAGCCATGAAAGGTCCCAAAATACAGGTAAAGAGTCCTCAAGCCATTGTGTGGTTCAATGGAAAGACCATGTGGACATATATAAAGAAAAATCAAGAAGTGAATGTGACCACACCTACCGCAAAAGAGATACAGGCCATAAATCCATATAATTTCATTAATATGTACCGCAAAGGGTATGCCTGTTCGTTAAAGAAAAACGGCAATAATTATCAAGTACATCTCACTGCCACGAACAATAAACAATCAATCTCGGAGATGATTGTAACAGTCAATGGTAAAACTTATATTATTTCACAGTTGAGAATTAAACAACCCAAGGGCTGGACTGACATTACTATAAAGAACTTCAAGAAAGCGAATATCAACGACGCTGTATTCACCTTTAATACCAAAGACTACCCACAGGCAGAAATAATAGATTTGAGATAGGCATATGAAAACTATTCTTATACTCATTGGGCGGACTGTAAACAAGCATTTCTGTGCCGGAATAGATGATTACACCGAGCGCATTGGGCATTACATGCCTTTTGAAATCAAAATAATACCTGACATCAAAAACACAAAGAACATCACGGAAGAACAGCAAAAACAGGCTGAAGGTGAGCTTATATTAAAGCAAATACAGCCGACTGACACCATGGTTCTCATGGATGAGAAAGGATATGAGTATCGGAGTGTAGAGTTTGCCAAGTGGATAGAACAGAAACGTAACTCAGCCCGCAGACTTGTATTTGTGATAGGAGGAGCTTATGGTTTTTCGGATGCCGTATATAAAAGAGCCAATGAGAAGATTTCATTGTCACGGATGACATTTTCCCATCAAATGGTAAGGCTCATATTCACAGAACAGTTATATCGGGCATGTACAATTATAAAGGGTGAGCCATATCATCACGAATAATGAATATAATTATGAATAACTTGTATATCCTCATATTCGCCTTCCACCATCAAATTAGTAATAATAAAATCACGAAAAAAGGTCTTTATTTTTTTGTGAACCAGGTTTTCCGTGACCAGTCCCTACCCTGCAATTCTTTATTCTAAAGTACAAGTTTTTGCATTGGGATACTCGTTAGAGTTAATTTAGCAGGTAATTGCGTTGCATTTAGCAGTCCGTTACAATGTAATGAGCCGCTAAATGTGGGGCAATAAGTATCCAATTGGAACTAAACATATACCAAATTAGATTTGAAAAGAGATAAAATATGCCAGAAAAATTGCACAAAACAAGAATAGACCAACTTATTACACTTATTATCAAATGATTGTGTTTGCACATAAAATAAGGCTGTATTTTCATACAACGGTTTTTTATTTCAAAACAACTGATTCTCAGAATGGTTTTTGTACGATATTTTGCCACACACCACAAGTCTTCCGATGGATAAGAAAACTGTATGACATGAATCTTTTGGCATGGTGTTTGCATTGCAATAAAATGAAAACATTTAAATAAAACTATAATATGCAAAAAGGTAATATCGGGGTTACAACCGAGAACATATTCCCCGTTATCAAAAAGTTCTTATACTCAGATCATGAGATTTTTCTTCGTGAAATGGTTTCAAATGCCGTGGATGCTACGCAGAAAATAAAGACACTTGCTGATAAAGGCGAGTTTAAGGGCGAACTGGGTGACCTCACTGTAAAAGTAAATGTCGATGAAACAGCTGGTACGATAACTATCAGTGACCATGGCATTGGTATGACAGATGAAGAGATTGACAAATATATAAATCAAATAGCATTTTCCGGCGTAAACGATTTTCTTGAAAAATACAAGGACAACGCCAATAATATAATAGGCCATTTCGGTCTCGGTTTCTACTCGTCATTTATGGTGAGCAAGAAAGTGGAGATAATAACGAGAAGTTATAAAGACGGAGCCAAAGCCGTAAAATGGAGTTGTGACGGAAGCCCGGCATACGAGATTGACAACACTGAAAAAGAAAACCGCGGCTCAGACATTATTCTTTATATAGATGATGACTGCAAGGAATTTTTAGAGAAAGGCAGGATTGAAAGCCTTTTGAATAAATATTGTAAATTCATGCCAGTACCAGTGGCTTGCGGAAAGAAAACGGAGTGGAAAGACGGAAAGAGTGTAGAAACAGATGAAGACAATATCATCAACAATGTGGAACCGCTATGGACCAAGACTCCAAGCACACTGAAAGACGAAGACTATAAGTCTTTTTACAGGACACTCTATCCCATGCAGGACGAGCCGATGTTTTGGATACATCTGAATGTTGACTATCCGTTCAATCTTACAGGTATATTATACTTCCCTAGAGTGAAGTCTAATATTGATTTACAGCGAAACAAAATTCAGTTGTATTGCAATCAGGTATTTGTCACAGATCAGGTAGAAGGCATAGTGCCAGAGTTTCTTACCTTGCTTCACGGTGTTATTGACTCTCCTGACATTCCTTTGAATGTCAGCCGCTCATACCTTCAAAGTGATCGCGATGTGAAGAAGATTTCGACTTATATCACTAAAAAAGTTAGCGACCGCTTGCAAAGTATATTCAAAGAAGACAGAAAAGGATATGAGGATAAATGGAATGACTTGAAACTTTTTATCAACTATGGTATGCTCAGTGAGGAAAGCTTCTATGACAAGGCCAAAGATTTCGCACTTTTGAAAGACTGTGACAACAAATATTTCACTTTTGAGGAGTACAAGACACTGATAAAAGATAACCAGACAGACAAAGACGGACAATTGGTATATCTGTACTCAACTGACAGGGAAGAGCAATACAGTTATATAGAAACAGCAAAAGCAAAGGGATATAGTGTGCTCCTCCTCGACGGTCAACTCGATGTGCCTGTCGTTTCAATGCTTGAACAGAAATTTGAGAAGAGCCGGTTCACACGTGTCGATAGCGATATAGTGGAAAGACTGATTGTCAAAGAAGAATTGAAGAAGAGCGAGCTTAGCGATGATGAACGTGATAATCTTTCTACGGTATTCCGCTCTCAGATTCCCAACATAGATAAAGTGGAATTTTATGTAGAGACGCAAAGTCTTGGAGAATCAGGCGCTCCGGTGATGATTACCCAAAATGAGTATATGCGCCGAATGAAAGAGATGAGCCGTTATCAGGCTGGCATGAGTTTCTATGCACAGATGCCTGACAGCTACAATCTGGTCTTAAACAGCGATCATCCGCTGATAAAGAGAGTCTTGGACGATAGCGAGACAAAGAACAAGGAAGCACTGTCACCCGTATTGAGCGAACTCAAAGGTTTGCAAGCACGTCTCGCAGCCATACACCAGAGTCAGGATAAGAAGAAACAAGAAGAAATCACTCAAGAGGAAAAAGACGACCTGCACAATACCGAAAAAGCAATCGAGACAGAGAAAGAGAAGAAAAAGGATATTTTGGCCGGTTATGCAAAGAGCAATGACATTGTCCGCCAACTTATAGACTTGGCCTTGTTACAGAACGGCATGCTGAAAGGTGCTTCACTTGATGCATTCCTGAAACGTTCTGTCAGTCTAATCAAATGACAATGACAAAGATTGAAAATACAAAAAGCCGCTTATGATAACATAAGCGGCTTTTTATCGTCTAAAAAAATAATAATAAAAGCGGAAAGTGAGGGATTCAAACCCCCGATACCCGCAATGGGTATACCGGATTTCGAGTCCAGCGCATTCGGTCACTCTGCCAACTTTCCTTTCCGTGTGCAAAGGTAATATTTATTTCCTTAATCACAAAATTATTCAAAAGATAATTTGTTCAACCTTGCACGCAGTTGCTCGGCTTCCGACTTTCGGATGCTTAATTTTATCTCGCAAGTATTATCGTATGTCTGAGCCACTATTCGCGGAGACATGTCTTTTATTATCTTCATGACATCATTCATCATGACATAAGGAAAATTATATGTCACTTCTTCCTCTACAAGACGGATCTCTACTTCAGAATTAGCTATTGCATCGGCTGCCGCGGCACGGTAAGCGACTATTAATCCGCTTGTACCGAGATTTACTCCGCCATAGTATCGCACGACAACGACGAGTATATCTGTCAGTTCGGAACTGTTTATCTGTCCAAGTATTGGTTTTCCTGCCGTGCTGCTTGGCTCACCGTCATCATTGGCACGATAGTCATTGCGTTCCGCACCAAGCATGTACGCATAACACACATGACGCGCATCGTAATACTTTTTGCGGTACATTGTCAATAATGACTTTATCTCTTCAAGCGAAGTGACGTGATGACAAAAAGCGAGGAACTTACTCCGTTTCTCGGTGTAATATCCCTCGCCTGTTTTATCCGTTATGGTTTTATATGTATCTGTCATTAAAATGTTGATACAGAATGGATTATTTCAGTTTGACTAATCGGATAATTTATGAATAATCAATCCCGAACGCAACTTTGGCTCAAACCATGTGGCCTTCGGGGGCATTATCTTTCCACTGTCGGCAATATCCATTATCTGTTTCATTGAGACAGGATAAAGGGCCAAAGCCATCTTCATCTCACCGCTGTCGACCCGACGTTTAAGTTCTTCCAGTCCCCTCAATCCACCGACAAAGTCTATTCGCTTGTCACTACGCAGGTCTTTTATACCGAGAAGTTCGTCCAAAATAAGTCTGCTTGAAATGTCTACGTCAAGAACTCCGATTGGATCAGCCTCATTATATGTACCCTCCTTGGCTTCAAGGCGATACCAATGCTCTTCCATATAGAGTGAGAATTCATGCAGTTTAGCCGGCTTATATACTTCCGTGCCCTTATCTTCAACAACAAAATTCTTGCCTAACGCTGAGAGGAACTCGCTCTTTGTCATGCCGTTTAAGTCTGTCACAACACGGTTATAATCAAGAATTGTCAGTTGAGATGCCTGAAAACACACAGCCATGAAATAATTATACTCTTCATCCCCGGTATGATTGGGATTTTGTTTTGCCTTCTCCGCACCTACAAGAGCAGCTGCAGCAGAACGATGATGCCCATCGGCTATATACAGACTCGGCATTTTGGCAAATTCGGTAGTGATTGTTTCAATATCATCCGAATTATCGATAATCCATAATTGGTGACGGAAACCATCAATAGGAGCGATAAAATCATATTCCGGCAGTGTGGAAGCGTACCGCATTATCAATTTATCCATGGCCTCATTATCTGGATATGCGAAAAAGACAGGTTCTATATTGGCATTGTTTATTCGAACATGCCTCATACGATCCTCTTCCTTATCCCTACGTGTAAGTTCATGTTTCTTGATTATACCTGTCATATAATCGTCCACATAGGCTCCAACGACAAGACCATATTGAGTTTTGCCATTCATGGTTTGTGCATAAATATAATACAACTCTTTGTCGTCCTGTCTTAACCATCCGTTGTCTTGGAATTTCTTGAAGTTCTCTACGGCTTTCTCGTAAACACGTGAATCATATTCGCTCGTATTAGGCTCAAAATCAATTTCAGGCTTGATGATATGATATAAACTCATTTCATTGTCTCCGGCCTCGATTCGTGCCTCCTCGGAATTGAGTACATCGTAAGGACGTGACTCCACCCTCTCCACAAGTTCCTTTGGTGGACGTATACCTTTAAACGGTTTTATTCTTGCCATATAAATATTATTTGTTCACCTGAAACTTTGTATCACCTGTAGCAAAGAAAGCATTAATCTGCCTTGCGGCGGCAATACCGGCATTCGTATTCGCTTCCGCCGTCTGTGCTCCCATTTTCTTCGGTGTAGAGAAATAACGCCCCTCAAACTTAGCAAACTCCGCATCCTTATCAGGCTTGATATCGCTGACATACTTAATATCCTCACGCTCTGACATCAACTTCAAAAGACCGTCTTCATCGACAATCTCTTTACGGGCTGTATTGACAAGAACTGCACCTTTCTTCATCATACTGACAACATCATAATTGATGCTCCCTTTTGTTTCGGCTGTTGCAGGAATATGGAGGGAAACCACATCACAAAGTTTAAACAAGTCATCCGAACTGTCAACGGCTTTTGCACCGCCGCTCTCTATTGCCTCCTTGGAGCAATAGGCATCGTAAGCATAAACATCCATGCCGAAACCGGTAGCGATACGGGCTACATTCCGTCCGACATTGCCGAAAGCAAGTATTCCAAGTTTTTTACCTTTTAATTCCGTTCCAGATTTACCATTATAAAAACTACGAACAGCAAATACAAGCATACCGAATACTAGTTCGGCAACGGCATTGGCATTCTGACCTGGAGTATTTTCCACCACAATATTCTTTTGCTTGGCAAATTCTGTATCAATGGAATCATATCCGGCACCCGCCCTTACTATGATCTTCATGTTGTTTGCCACATCCAATACGTCTGCTGATATTTTATCGGAACGCACAATCATTGCATCAGCATCCTTAACCGCATCTAACAATTGCGCTTTATCCGTATACTTCTCCAACAAAACAACGTCATGTCCTGCAGATTCAAGTTCAGCCTTTATGCCGTCTACGGCAGCCGCCGCAAACGGTTTCTCAGTTGCAATCAATACCTTCATATTTATTCTTTCTTTACTTTATATAAATAAAAAGTCAGGGCGGAACACTCCGCCCTGACAATGATACAAAACAATTAATGTTGAGCTTCAAATTCTTTCATACACTGTACAAGAGCATTAACGCCTTCTATTGTCTGTGCGTTATAGCAACTTGCCCTGAAACCACCCACGCTCCTATGGCCTTTTATGCCGACCATGCCTTTGGATGTTGCATATTCAAAGAACGGTTTTTCCAATTCCGCATATTCTTCATTCATCACAAAGCAGATATTCATAACCGAACGGTCTTCCTCTTTCACGGTTCCACGGAATAACTTATTACGTTCTATTTCTCCATAAAGTATATCCGCACGTTGCAAAGCCAACTTATCCATAGCCTCTACACCTCCATTAGCTTTTATCCAACGCAAAGTTTCAAGAGCCGAATAAATCGGAACGACGGGAGGAGTATTGAACATCGAACCTTTTTCTACGTGTGTCAGATAATTAAGCATCGTAGGTATCTGTCTAGGTGCCTTGCCCAATTTCTCATTCTTTACAATAACCAAAGTGACACCTGCCATTGCCAGATTTTTCTGTGCTCCCGCATAGATACAGTCATATTTCTTGACATCAACCGGACGGCTGAATATATCTGATGACATATCTGCAATCAAAGGAACATTCACGTCAATATCCTTACGTATCTCAGTGCCGTAGATGGTATTGTTTGTGGTTATATGAAGATAATCCACATCTTCCGGACAAGTCCAATCCTTAGGAATAAATGTGTAGTTGGCATCAGCGGAAGAAGCTACTTCTATTACCTCACCGAAAAGTTTGGCTTCTTTCATTGCTTTCTTCGCCCATGTACCGGTATTCAAGTATGCGGCTTTATTAATAAGGAAGTTATATGGTATCATGCAGAATTCAAGAGAAGCTCCACCGCCTAAAAATACAACCGAATATCCATCCGGTATTTGCAATAATTCCTTGATGAGCGCCTCCGCTTCATCTATTACAGGCTGAAAATCCTTTGCCCGATGACTGATCTCCATCAGGGAAAGACCGGAACCGTTGAAGTCTAAACACTGCTTAGCGGTATTTTCAATCACTTCACGTGGGAGCATTGATGGACCTGCATTAAAGTTGTACTTCTTCATATTAATGTTGATTAAAGTATTATGTAAATATATTCTTTATATCTATTAAAATCTGTCTGCGAAGTTATAGTTTTTATTTCAAATTACAAAATAATTTAACAGAAATATATCTATTCCTTACTTTTTGAATTATTTGATAAATTCTACTATTGTTTTGATTCCTTTTATCTTCTCACCGTTAACCGCATATAACACATCATCTACCTTATTTCTGGATATTGCAACATAAGTATATCTGTCCTTTACATCAATCTGCCCAATATCATTTGCGGCTATTCCACCTTTCTTGCACAGAAATCCGACAATATCCCCCTTACTTATCTTATCCTTCTTACCTTTACCGATATAAAGAGTTGCCATTTTAGGCAATGAAGGCTTTGGCACAGCCTCTTTTATTGAATAAGAAGCACATTTGTCATCTACATAATCCGGCAATATCTCATCCGGTCCTAATATAAAGAATACGTTTCCTTCAGATTTCCATCGTGCTGTACGTCCGATACGATGTATGTACTCTTCCTTACCGTATGGTAACTGATAGTGAATTATATTATTTATATCTTTAATGTCTATTCCGCGAGAAGCCAAATCTGTAGCCACAAGTACATTTGCAGAGCCATTACTAAATTTATACAAAGCATCTTCTCGCTGCTTTTGCTCTAATCCGCCATGAAAAAGACTTACCACAAACCCTTGAGTTCCCAGATATTTGGCCACACGCTCAACGCTCTCCCTATGATTTAAAAATACGATAGAGTTTTGTGCGCCAAATGAACAAATCAAATTATTCAATGTCTCTAATTTATCTTTTATCGGACTATTTACCTTATGAAAATTTACACGTTGTGATATGCCGTTATCTTCATTTATGTAATTTAGTCTTATTGCATTTGATATTTTGATGAATTCAGGTATTTCCTTTGCATCAGTAGCCGAAAGTAAAATCCTACGGTTTATCCCGGGGAGGCTCTTTAACAACTTAGACATCTCATTATGAAATCCCATTTCAAGGCATTTGTCAAACTCATCTATCACAATATACCGTATTGCGTAAGGAGATATATTACCTTTATTAATATGATCGTTTAATCGTCCGGGGGTACCAAATACTATTTGTGGGCTGGATTGCTTCATGGCACGGTGTTCATCCATGGCCGGGCGTCCGCCATAACAACTTGCGGAAGAAATATTTGTTTTTAAACTCTTTAATACTTTATCTGATTGATGGGCAAGTTCCCTACCTGGAACAACAACGAGCGCTTGCACGCTGCTATTATCACGGTCAAGTTTTTCTATCAGGGCCAACATATATGCCAAAGTTTTACCTGTACCGGTAGGTGATAGAACGACCACATCTTTATCCGTATTCATAATGGCATCATAAGAGTCTTTTTGCATTCCACTAAGTTCGGATATTCCTAATTTCCCTAATATATCATTTATTTTCATTTCTTTCTTATTTTTTAAAATCATATAATATGAAGTTCATTTATATGACCATTATTCAATTCATAAATACCGGTAGGAGTCTTTCTTTTCAATATCTCCATATCAAAATCCTTACCAACAACTATTCCTGACGCACGAAGGATATTCTCTATGGTCTTTCTGGCAAGTTCCGGATGATTGTTCTCTTCACTCAAATGACACAACCATACTTTCTTTAGATTTTCCGTCGTGTTCTCTACAAGAGCATGGGCACATGCGGAATTACTCAAATGTCCTTTCCCACTTAATATCCTTGACTTCAAATATTGCGGATATGCCCCGTTAAGAACCATCTCCTCATCATGGTTTGCCTCTATAACAAGATAATTCGCTTTTCGTATATAAGCCTTCATTTCATCTGTAACCAACCCTGCATCTGTTATCAAACAGAATACAACATTTCCATGCTCAATACAATACCCCACATTATCCGCACTGTCATGCGGAACTTCAAAAGGGGTAATTCTGAATTCCCCAATTTCAAGTTCTTCACTCTTCTGTAAGTAATGGACATGCTCGGTATTTATTTTGTGGTGCACACAATAATTACGCCTAATCCCTTGATGCACCTCTCTTGTTGTGTAAACATGGATATTATTCTCATGACTTATGCATCCGACAGATTTAACATGGTCGGCATGATCATGTGTTATAAGTATATTTCGAACTTTAGATATACTCAGACCGTAATCTTTAAAGTGTTTTTTCAGTGTTCTTATGCCGACTCCGGCATCTATCAGTAATCCATCCGTCGCAGTATACAAGTAATAACAATTACCACTGCTACCACTGCCAAAGGATATAAAATTCAGCATTTTGTTATTATTTTGTGCAAAAGTAACAAAAAACTGAATGATAACCAAATGATTTTGGTAACTTTGCGAGGCTTAATTTATAAAGTCAATGTTCATATTATGAAATTAAAACTGTTTATATCCACTCTATGCATAATGAGTATAATAGGCTGTCAAGAATCGGAAGAAACGAAAATAAAGGATTGTATAATGTCTTTTGGAAAAGCGTTTTTCAACTATAATATGAAAGAAACGTTAGGATTATGTACTCCGGAAAGCAAAAAGCATATAGCATACTTGTCTTCTATCATAACAGAAGATGATTTGAGTATTTTGAAATCCAATCCTGAAGAAACTCAAATAGAGATAAAAAACATACAAATGAGTAGTGGAGACACTTCTTGTATTACCACAATAGAGATTGATAATTGGCTTTCTATTTATTCAATCGACAACCCCGGAAAATTTATTAACAGAAGAACTCTTACTTTAAAACTCGTCAAGCGGAATGGAAAATGGCTGGTTGATTTCAGAAAGGAAGACCTACCGCAAAATGAAAAGTCAAATCCCGACTGAGCTTTGGATTTATTATCGGATAATGTTCTTTTTTTGTTATGTAGACAGGATTTACCGCTTTCATGCCGAAATCAAATCGCAATATGAAATAATCAAAGTTAAAACGCAATCCCATACCATAGCTAACCGCCATATCTTTGACAAAATGATCAAATCTAAACATTCCTCCTTGTTGCTCTGGGTACTCTCTTAATGTCCAAATATTGCCTGCGTCCACAAACAATGCCCCATTAAACTTCCAGAACAAGTGAGTCCTATACTCTATATTCAAATCTATTTTCATGTCACCTGTCTGGTTGATGAAATTTATATTTCCATCACGTTCGACATACCTTCCTGGGCCCAGCCCTCTGACGTTCCAACCTCTTACACTGTTTGCGCCTCCTGAGAAATAACGTTTCTCAAAAGGAAGTATTGTGCTGTTTCCATAGGGATAAGCCACTCCAATACCAAAATGAAAAACAAGAGTGTTGTTATAATCGATCTTCCAGTTTTTAGTATATTCAAAATCAGCCTTCGCGTATTGTGCAAAAGCGATATTGAAAAGTTGATATACCCCCAAATCATTTCGGGACGCCCCTAAAACATGTGAGCTGAGATTTAGTAAATTTCCGGCAGTCTCAGCGTAAGCCTTTATTGCATATCTACCATTATTATAAGAATATCCAAGTCCGAATTTCATTATGAACAAGTTTTCATAATTATATCTCAATATAGCATTGCGACTTGTAGCATTCTCTAAATAGTCTGTTCTGAATCTTTCGGATATCCATGGCATGGATACATAATTCAAATCAAGCAGATCAATTTGATATTTATCATGATGGTTTGCATCATTCCATTTATATCTCCATGCGGCAGACAAGACTCGCCTGTGATATTCCGGACGGTTTTGCAGATTATATGATATTGAAACTTCTGATGTGGCAGTTACCCTACGCCTGAATTTTCTTGAAAGAAAAGGAGCTATAAAACGGGGAAAAAGCAAACGGGCTTCCGCTCCATATTCTTCAAAATTCTCATTGGCATATCCTTCCAAACCCTTTATCGCCTCGTATGCCCCGCGAAATTCCAGACTGAGCAACTCCGAACCGCGAAACAGGTTTTTTGTTTGATACGTAAGACTTAAAGCCGCTCCCAAATCTCCTGCCGTATTTGTTCCTTCCGGCTGAAAGCTTATTGTACTCGGCTTATTGGTGCTTATCTGAATTCTACAATCCAAAAGCGAACTGTCGGGAATTTCTCTAAAACCGATATTTGTATATTTGACAGCCTGCAAGCGCCCGAAATGATTGTATGTCTTTTGCAATTCCTTAGCGGAATAAGGTTGCCCCGACTCAATAAAAGTATTGTTTATAAGCACTTTTTTACGAAGATGTATTACGCTGTCTTCAGGGTCACCGCTTTGGAATACAACATTTCGTATGGTATAACGTCTGTGTAATGTATCATCTTTCTGATTTTGGTCTTGGTATTTATGCAGCAAAAGCGTGAGATTGATATCTTTCGAACCACTCACAGTATCGGCATTATAAGTTATAAAATCTTTATTAAACCTATAATATCCGTTATTTATCAATTTGTCTACTATTCTTTTACGTTCCTGGTCAAGGCTATTCACATTGAACACCGTTCCCGGTCGTAGTCCGCTAACAAAATTTTTGTCAGCTTTCAGTAAACCGGCAATTACAGTATCTCTTATATCATATTTTATATCTTTTATCACGTATGGTTCACCAGGAAAAACCAGATAAGTGATATCGATCTTTTTCCCTTTCTTCCTTGTCAAAACGGCAATATCGGCATCAAGATATCCGTCATTGCGCATTTTTGCCCGCAAGTCGTTGCAAGATTGAATCGCTTTTAAAGAATCATAAAGAATGGGGGCTTCACCCATTGATTTCAATATCCTGTTTATCCACTTGCTACTATCACGTCCTGAAACGGAATATGTAGCCAACGGTATCTTTAAAGTTGAGAACCAACTTGAATTGCTCTTTTGGCGGACATAATTCTTCAAATGATTTACATTTGTCTTGTTTCCCGCCTCCCCATTCTTTATATTAATATCATTAAGTAAAAAACTACCATCAGGCACATATTTTGTGCTTGAACAGGAAGCCAAACCAATGACACACAAAAACGTACAAATATATAGATAGTATCGCATTAATATCTTTTAAAGTTGCAAAGTTAAAACTTTATTCGTAATTTTGCTGAATATTTAAAGACTTTTTGCAAAATCAAAATTGGATTATGATTAGTAAGAATATCATAAAGTACGTTCATTCATTGGAGCAAAAAAAAAATCGTAAGACCGAAGGACTGTTCGTGGCCGAGGGACCGAAAGTAGTAGGAGATCTGATGCGTCGCAACATCCCTGTTACAATCATAGCCACTGCCGAATGGATAAACGGTAATAATCCGAATTGTGGAAATATCATCGAAGTGAATGAAGAAGAACTGCGGAAGGTCAGTTTTTTACAGCACCCCCAACAAGTTTTGGCATTATTTCCCATTCCGGATAAAAACTTACCTGCACCTGTGTCTGAAATGCCTGCTGACAAACTTTATATCGCCCTTGACGGAGTGCAAGATCCCGGCAATCTTGGCACAATAATACGGATAGCCGATTGGTTTGGCATAGACACCATACTTTGCAGTCATGACACAGCGGATGCTTACAATCCGAAAGTTGTCCAGGCAACAATGGGAAGCATTGCCGGAGTGCATTTGCTTTATACAGATCTTGCGGATACTTTAAGCCGACTCAGCTGTAAAATGTCTATATACGGTACTTTGCTGGAAGGAAAGGATATATATAAAGAAGAATTGTCCTCAAACGGAGTTATAGTTTTCGGCAACGAAGGCAAAGGCATTTCACCTACTATACGCAGATTGATTGATCATGAGATATTGATACCTTGTTTTAACAGCGGCAACACAGCCGAAAGCCTCAATGTGGCTATTGCAACCGCCATAACCTGCTCTGAGTTCAGAAGACGCTGATTGCAATCGTTTGCATAGAAAAAAGCATTGGCATATAAGGCATTTGCTTCTTATTTATTATATTTGTAACCAGATTGTTATATGTTAATTTTTAAACAGAAGAAATATATCTTATGGAAAGAACATGGAGATGGTTTGGCAGGAATGACAAAATAACCCTTGCCATGCTACGTGAAATCGGTGTGGAAGGTATTGTCACGGCCTTACACGATGTACCGAACGGCGAGATTTGGACTCGTGAGAAGATACGTGAATTGCGTGAATACATCGAAAGCTACGGCATGCGCTGGTCTGTTGTCGAGAGTCTGCCTGTTTGCGAAAGCATTAAGTATGGAGGTGAAGACCGTGATCTGTTAATTGAAAATTACAAGGAAAGTCTGAAAAACCTGTCCCTTGAGGGCATTCATACCATTTGCTACAATTTTATGCCCGTATTAGACTGGGCACGCACAGATCTTTCCCATCCCAATCCTAATGGCACGACAAATCTTTATTTCTCACATGCTCAGTTTGCTTATTTCGATATTTACATCTTGAAACGCGACGGAGCGAAGAGCGACTGGACAAAAGAAGTATTGGAAGAGGTAGAGGAGTTGAGAAAGAAAATGACTCCACAAGATGAACATCGGCTTGTGGAAAACATTATCGTAAAAACTCAAGGATTTGTCAGCGGGAATATAAAGGAAGATGACGAACATCCAGTAGAGCTGTTCCGGCAACTGCTCGCTTTATACAAAGATATAGATAAGGCCAAACTGCGTGAGAACATGCGCTATTTCCTCAATGCCATCATGCCTACATGCGAAGAGTACGATATGTATATGTGTGTGCACACCGACGATCCCCCATTCCCCATTCTCGGACTTCCGCGCATAGTCACATGCGATGAAGATATACAGTGGTTCCTCGATGCCGTTGATAATCCCCATAACGGATTAACATTCTGTGCCGGTTCCCTTTCGGCCGGCATGCACAACGATGTTGTGGCCTTAGCAAAGAAATATGCGGCACGTACATGGTTTGTACACCTCCGCTCATGCCATATATTCCCCAATGGCGATTTCACAGAAGCCTCTCATCTTGGCGGACGAGCCGATATCATTGAACTCGCAAGAATTTTCGAGAGCACTAATCCGAGCCTGCCCATGCGCGTAGACCACGGTATGACAATGCTTGGCGACGAAAACAGAGGATATAACGCCGGCTATTCGTTCCTCGGACGCATGTTCGCAATGGGACAAGTGCAGGGAATACTGGCTACAGTAGACAAAGAATTAGGTATAAATTATAAACAACCGGGATTTTTTCAATGAAAAATTTATTCAACATCAATGATTACGTGGTGGTAATCACAGGCGGAACGGGAGTGCTTGGTCGTGCAATAGCAAAATATTTGGCACTTAACGGTGCAAAAGTAATAATACTCGGCCGCAACGAGGAGGTGGGACAATCGGCTGCGGCAGACATTGTCGCTTGCGGCGGTTCGTGCGAGTTCATGAAGACCGATGTGATGAATATCGATACAGTAAGGAAAAACCGTGACGATATTATGGCCAAATACGGCAGAATAGACACCCTGCTCAATGCAGCCGGAGGCAACATGGCAGGAGCGACAATCGGTCCTGACCAAAACTTTTTTGACCTTGATCCGGAGCAGTTTCAAAGAGTATTGTCTCTCAATCTTACCGGTACGGTAATACCCACACAGGTATTTCTCGAACCGATGACGTCTCAGGGCAAGGGCAGCATCATCAACTTCTCGTCCATGGCATCTTTCAGACCTATGACACGTGTTTGCGGTTATGCCGCGGCAAAAGCCGGAATAAGTAATTTCACCGCATTCATGGCCACGGAATGCGCCAAAAAATTCGGTGAGGGCATACGCGTGAACGCCATCGCTCCAGGATTTTTCATTACCGAGCAAAACCGCTCCTTGCTTACAAATCCTGACGGCACATATACCCAGCGCGGACAAGACGTAATACGCCAGACGCCTTTTGGCCGTATGGGGGATCCTGAAGAACTTTGCGGTACCATCCATTATCTGATGAGCGATGCGGCTAAGTTTGTCACAGGCACAGTCGCAGTAGTGGATGGCGGCTTCAATGCTTTTGCCATGTAATATTTGTTTTTAACAAACCTTATATCGTTATTTGTATAGAGTCCGGATTTGCAATATGGCATATTTATTTGTAAATTTGCGATAGGAAGTTACGAAAAGAGTGTAATTTATTGGAAATGAGCGTAGGTTAATTGCTCATGATAGTAATAGGTTACGAATTAGTTAGTTATCTACTGCATTATCCTTCTGCGCGTTGCGTAACCTTCAAAGAACTCTTCGTATGCAAAA
>NZ_JABKKK010000014.1:0-80770 GCF_013166535.1 Prevotella sp. PTAC | reverse complement strand
GACAAGACAGGCGAGTACTTCGTACGCGTATGGCAGAAGAGCGGCAGCACCAAGGCCCAGGTTTACGACATCTACGTGCTCAACAACGGCGAGAACTCCAAGAAGTATGACGCAAGCACGGTAGGCATCGACAATGTCGGCGGCTCTGACGAGCTTGTGCGTGACGAGATATTCAGCGTTAACGGTGTCCGTCTGAACACTATTGGCAAGGGAATCAACATCATCCGCAAGCACTATGCCGACGGAACGGTGAAGACTGTCAAGGTGATGGTGAAGTAATCAATGAGGGGAAGGGCATTCCCTGTAACACACAATACAATGAAACGCGCATCGGAGAGACCGGTGCGCGTTTTTGTTTTATAATTCACAACTTTTAAATTGCCGGCATACAAGCCGTTGTTTTTATTTCGTATATTTGCACCCTGTAAATCCATTTCTATGCCATATAGGTATTCTCGAATATAAATCTTATTGTAATCAACTGTCGTATGAAACGAATTGTACTGTTATGTGTAATGGTGTGCATGGGCATGTTGGCAGCGTCGGCGCAGGTTGCCGATAAGAGAGGGGTTGCCAATGTCACCAGATTTGTGCCGTATGCCGCGGTTATCGGGATGAAGGCTTTCGGTGTCGAGAGCCGTGACGACTGGAAAGTGTTGCTTGCCAAGACCGCCGCTTCCGCAATAATAACAGGCGGAGTGACGTACACCATGAAAGAGACCATACACGAATGGCGTCCCGATATGACCGACAGGAAGTCTTTCCCGTCCGGGCACACGGCCTTTGCGTTTGCCGGTGCTACCACGTTGCACCATGAGTTCGGCCATATCTCGCCGTGGGTTAGCATAGGAGGGTATGCCGTGGCTACCGTCACGGCTGTCGACAGGGTATGCCGCGACCGGCATCATTGGTATGACACGGTGGCCGGGGCTGCCGTGGGCTTTCTCTCGGCGGAAGCCGGCTTTTGGATTACCGATAAGCTGTTTCCCCGCAGCGCGGTGAATGTATCCGTCAATCCGTCGGGATTATATCTATGCTATGGTTTCTGACCTTCGTGCCGTTGTCAATCTGTTTGGATGGCGTCATTCGTTTTTTTTGAGATATGCTATATCCGGTCGTGATTGCCTGCGGCGGCGTATGCTTGCGCCATGTGCCGTATTCGGAGACCGTCTTCGTTCCGTATTTCAAAATTCTTTTGTACCTTTGCGGGCAAAACAGGAAAAGACATGATCATATTTGATAATGATTACAGTAACGGGGCGCATCCGAAGATACTGGAACGGCTCAACGATACGAACGGCATGCTGTCTTTGCCATACGGCGATGATGAGTTTTGCGAGCAGGCAAAGCGTAAGATCATGGAGGCATGCGACGATTACGACGCAAACATATTCTTTCTCACCGGTGGCACCCAGACCAACGCCACGGTCATAGATTCCCTTTTGTACCAGTATGAGGGCGTGATAGCGGTGGATACCGGCCATATCAATGTACACGAGGCGGGAGCCATAGAGTTTACCGAGCACAAAATCATCACAATCCCGAACAAGGGTGGCAAGATGGAGGCAGCCGCCCTCAATAAATATCTCAACGATTTCATGCACGACGGCAACAAGGCGCACGGAGTGTATCCTGGACTGGTGTACATCACTTTTCCCACGGAGTTCGGTACTCTTTACTCGGCCGATGAGCTTGATGAGATATACGGTATCTGCCGGCGCTTCGACATTCCGCTGTACGTTGACGGTGCCAGGCTTGGCTACGGACTCGCCGCAGACGGCAACGACATCACCCTGCCGTATCTTGCCCACCACTGCGATGTGTTCTATATCGGGGGAACCAAGATCGGCGCGCTGTGCGGAGAGGCTGTCGTTTTCACCCACAACAACGCCAACCGCCATTTTTTCAGCATTCAGAAACAGCATGGAGCGGTGATGGCAAAGGGGCGTCTGCTCGGCATACAGTTCGACACCCTCTTCACCGACGGTCTTTATATGCGGCTCTCCCGCCACGCCATCGACATGGCAATGCGCATGAAACGCATCTTTGCAGACAAGGGTTATAAGTTCTATATCGACTCGCCCACCAATCAGCAGTTTGTCATCATTGACAATGACGAGGTAGAGCGGTTGTCGCGCGACATTATATTCACCCACTGGGGACAGGCCGATGAGAACAGTATGATATGCCGTTTCGTCACGAGCTGGTCTACGACAGATGAAGAGCTTGATGCTTTGGAGCGTGTGCTCGGGCAGTGATAAAAAGAGAAAGACAGGCTGTGTAGTGCGGCCTGTCTTTCTCTTTTTATCCGGTTGTGTTCTTGTTATCCGATATAGGGGATGCTGTTTGCCGGCGGTGTTGGCGTGTAGCCGTGCCTTATTTCATTCTGTCGGGTATTTTTATTTTGTGTTCCGACATTCCCTCATAAGTGTTTATTGATATTGTCACAGAGTCGGTGTCGATACCGTCGCACGGTATGCTTACGTGGTATCTTGACGAGTAGTACTCCGGTACGCCGCCTTGGTCGTGATAAAGCCGCAGGCGTGCCGTGCGGGTCAGGTCGTCGTTTACGGTAGTCGTTTCGCGCATCATGCCTAAGGTATGGCGCTCCGAACCGCTGTCTGTAGTTCCGTTCTTGAGGTACAACCCTATGTTTATGTATTTCCCGCTCTTGCTCAGCCAGATGCTTTCAAACCTTACCGGATCCGTATGCCTGTCCTCAAACTCATGTTCCGGTCTCGGTGTGAGCACCGGCACCGGCGAGATGCTTATCGGTTCCACGCTGCCGCCACCCTTGTCGTTGTAGTACATCAGCGCGCGGTACACAGTGTCGGGGCGGTTAGTCCATTTGGGAGCCGCTTCAGGATATAGGGACAGCCTTATGCCGTCGTCCGTCTCCACGCCCTTTATGACGCATTTGCCGTCCGTATGCGCTTCCACGAAGTCCGCCCGTGTATATGAGTACTTCCCCGTGCCTGTATCGTAGCTGTCCGTCTCGCAGGCCGTTGCGGCAATCAGGGCCATCGACAAGAGTATGTTCCTCATCTCACTGCCGCTTCGTGGTTTATGGCCGGGTTGGCATACATTGTCAGCAGCCGTTCGTGCAGGAACGGCTCGTCTTTCACAGGCAGGTCTATCAGGGCCATGCGTCCGGCGATATACTTCTCGAAAGACTTCTTGTCTTCCTCCGTGTAGCGGTCGGCGAACGTCCTGTCTCCGCGCGACAGGTCAGCGGCTATGTAGTTGCCGGGATAAAGCCTGTATCCGGCGTGTATCTCCCTGTCCATGTGCTCGGCCACAGAGGCAAACAGTTCGCCTTTCGGCATGTCCGGATCGAGCGTGTCGAGCCATTCGTCAATGCACGGTGCGCAGTGGTAGTGTATGCGGCCTTTGCGCCCGGTGATGCCCGTTTGCATGCTCAGCACATCGTCGGCCTTGGTCTTTTTCCATCCCTCGACATCACGTTTGAGCTGAAACTCCCGTGCTTTCAGATAGTCGCATGGGTCATATTCGTATGATATGGCCAGCGGCACGATGTGCAGTTGTCTCAACCTTTCGATCACGCTGCCTTCCCCGCCCATTGCCATCATTTTGAGGATAGACTGTTGCGTGCGGTCGTCGCTGTCCTTGGCGCGTCCCTCACGCTGTGCTATCCAGATGTTGTCGTTCTTGCGCGATATTACGAAGTGCATGTACTCCGACAGCTGCCTGCTGTTTACGAGCATCTCCTTGATGCCCGCCCCGCGCTTTACGATGAACGACTTGTTCACCCTGACGAGGTCTTTTATCCACGGGGCGGCGAGCAGGTTGTCGCCGATGGCGATCTCACATGTGGTCGTGAAGCCCGAGTCGATAAGCATCTTGTCGAGCAGTGCCGAGTCGAGCACGATGTCGCGGTGGTTGCTCACGAACGTATACCGTTTTCCGGTGTCTATCCGGCTGGCGTCCATGTCGCAGCCGTCGCTTGCCGCCTTGAGCAGGTTGTCAAGAAACCCGTAGCAGAACGCTTTTTGGAAATCAAGGTTCGTATGGCACATTCTCATCTTTGCCGCCACGGCGTCCGCGGGTATTTCCGGCAGCACATAGCTCATTACACGGCGGAAAGTGTCGTCGGCGAGCAGTCTTTCGAACGCCTCCGGCAGCTCTTCCGGCTCGAAAGGGCGTATGGGGTCAAACTCTGATGGTATTTTCATAGGTTGTGGGTATTACTTTTGGTTTGTCGGCACCTTTATTCAAACTGGTTCTCTATTATCTCCGTAAGCACGTCTTTCATCTCCATGCCCGCCGCCTTGACCTGCTGCGGTATAAAGCTCGTGGCCGTCATGCCGGGCGTGGTGTTGGCTTCGAGCATGTATATCTTGTCTGTCTCCCTGCCGTCGCTGCCCGTGCCGCGGGCGATGATATAGTCAATGCGTATTATACCGTTGCAGTGCAATATGTCGTATATGTGGCTCGTGATCTCGCTCACGCGCCTTGCCGTCTCTTCGCTGAGCCTTGCCGGGGTGATTTCCTTTACCTGCCCGTTGTATTTGGCGTCATAGTCGAAAAACTCATTGTCGGTCACCACCTCCGTGGCCGGCAGCACCACCGATCTTTTTTTCGTCTTGTAGCATCCCACGGATATTTCAGTGCCTTTGATATACGACTCCACCATCACCTCGGGGCTTTCGAGCATGGCCTTGCGTATGGCCGGCGCGAGCTGGTCTTTGTTGTTCACTTTCGACACGCCGAAGCTGCTGCCGTCGGCCGCCGGCTTTACGAAACACGGCATGCCTATGCGCTCTTCCACCTCGTCGTCGCTCACAAGCTCCTCGTATCCCTTGCGTATCAGCAGGCTGTCGGCCACAAGCACTCCGTAGCCGCGCATGTACTGGTTGAACACGAACTTGTCGAACGTCATGGCCTCCACCAGTACTCCGCTCGTGGAGTATGGCAACCCGATGAGGTCGAAGTAGCCCTGCAAGAGCCCGTTCTCGCCTGGCGTGCCATGGATAGTGATATAGGCGTAGTCGAACTGCACCACCTTCCCGTTCTCCATGAACGAGAAGTCGTTCAGGTCTATCCGTGCCGTTGTGCCGTCAGGCAGTTCGGCGTGGCAGTCGTGGCCTTTCATGTCCACGAGATATATGTTGTAGCGCTCTTTGTCGAAAAAGGAGTAGAGTCCCTGTGCCGAGCGGGCCGACACGTCGTGTTCAGATGAGTTGCCACCGTATACTATGGCTATGTTTCTCTTTAAGTGTTCCATTATATTGTGATTTAAATTTATCTTTGTTTAGCGGCCCGGCTCCGGGCATGCTTTCCCCGGCCGTTTACGCTTCGTGGCATCCCATGTACTTGCGCCATTTGTCTATGAGTGATGCCAGGTCGGCCGGCAGCTCGGAGTTGAAGTCCATCTGCCTGCCGGTTTTGGGATGTACGAATCCGAGTGTGCGTGCGTGCAGCGCTTGCCTGGGACACAGCTTGAAGCCGTTGATTACAAACTGCCGGTAGCTGCCCGTGCGCTCACCGCGCAGAATCTCGCTGCCGCCATATCGCTCGTCGCCGAACAGCGGATGGCCTATGTGCTTCATGTGGGCGCGTATCTGGTGTGTGCGTCCTGTTTCGAGTATGCATTCTATGAGTGTGACATAGCCCAGCCTCTCTATTACCCGGTAGTGGGTCACAGCGCTTTTTCCAGTCTCCGAGCCGGGAGGGAACACCGCCATGCGGAGCCTGTCTTTCGGGTCCCGGCCTATGTTGCCTTCTATCCGCCCGCGGTCTTCCTGTATGTTACCCCATACGAGTGCCGTGTAGCTGCGGTGTGTGCTCTTGTTGAAGAACTGCGCGCCCAGTTCCGTCTTTGCCTCGGGTGTCTTTGCGATGACGAGCAGTCCGCTCGTGTCTTTGTCTATGCGGTGCACCAGTCCCACCTGCGGGTCGTTGGGGTCGTATGTGCTCAGTCCGCGCAGATGCCATGCCACGGCGTTCACCAGTGTGCCGTTGAAATTTCCGCATCCGGGATGCACCACCAGCCCGGCAGGTTTGTTGATTACCATCAGCTCGTCGTCTTCGTATACAATGTCGAGCGGGATATCTTCCGGCTCGATGGTCGTGTCGTAGTGTGGCCGGTCGAGCATCAGTGTCACCACGTCTCCCGGTCTCACCTTGTAGTTGCTTTTCACCGGCCTGTCGTTCACGTGCACAAATCCCGAGTCGGCAGCCTTCTGTATCCTGTTGCGGCTGGAATGCTGCAATTTCTCGAACATGAACTTGTCTATCCGCACAGGCACCTGGCCGCGGTCTGCCGTGAACCGGAAGTGCTCGTACAGTTGCCGGCCTTCCTCATCGTCGATCAGCTCTATGTCTTCTGTTGTCTCTTCTGTCATCTGTATGTTCTTTTTATGGCTCTTGCTCGTTGCCGGCGGGCGGCGCCGTCACTTCCTGGAAGTCGTCGATCTCGCTGTCGGCAACGAACAGTTCGTCGTCGGTGTAGTCCGTGTCCGTATCTTCGTCTTCGAGCGTGCCGCTGCCCACAAGCAGCCGCAAGGGTGTCTCTACGGACACTATGTCGCCGGTGTTTATCCGCCGGCCCCGGCAGGTTATCCCGTATACCCAGTCTTTCTCTCCCGTGACGTATTCGGGCTCGAGAATCTTGAAGCCCATGCTCATCAGCTTGGCTTCGGCCTCTCGGGCGCTGCTGTTGTCTATCAGGTCGGGGATGGGGAAGGCCGGCGACAGTGCCGAGTTGACTGTGACGTATATCACGTGGCCTGTTTTCACGTTGAGTCCGGCTCTCGGTGTCTGTGCCAGCACGCAGTCGGCCGGCAGGCGCTTGTTGTATCCCGAGTCGTTGACCACTATCCGCAAGCCTTGCCGCTCTATCAGGTCGCGGGCCTTGCCGTAGTCCATTTTATGAAGGTCGGGCACCTCTATGTTCTCGCCGTGATGCGTATATACGTCAAGTCCGTATTTCACGCCGAGGCACACCAGCAACACGACAAGTGCCATCGCAAGGAGATGCCCCAACAGATAAACGCTGACAAACTTACCGAAAAAATCCTTTGACTTCATAATCTGTCGTTTATTTCGGCAAAGATACGAAGATTTTGCGGAAGAACGGCAAGATTTCTTAATGTAAAAATACAAAAGGATAAACAAGGTGGGAAAATGCGTCTGCGTGTGGTGAATAATATTTACAAAACGCCTCTCGTAATTCGTTTGTTTCAAAATAGAAATCCCACGGCCGCAAATATGCGAATTATGGGCTGTTTTATGTAACTGCCTGTGGGCCAGTCTGGTATATCTTTTGTGTCAGCCTCGACTATCAAGTCAACCCCACCTGCCCGGAATATTCTTTCCGTTTAGCGTCCCGTTGGCTTGCATTTAGACGCTGAATGGAATCCAACTGGTATCTAAACGCGACGCGGTTAGCGGTTAATCACACTCCGACGGGCATCCCGTTGCGGAAAATCGGCGGAACCATCATTTTGAAATAGTGAGCATATCGCGCTGCATATCGCAATCGGTATCGGAATTATTTTCTATTTCAACGAAAAACAAAGTGTTGAATCCGTGACTTTATCATTACAGACACCCGTTGTTGTCGGGCGCATGGCTTCACCCTGTGGGTTTGGTATGCGCATGTACGGAAAACAGCATGAGGCAGAAACCGAAGTTCCTGCCTCATGCTGCAAACTTGAATTGATCTGCGGTCTACGGTCGCTTATTTGCCGTGGTGCTCGTCAGATACTGTCAACTTCTTGCGGCCTTTCGCACGGCGTGAAGCCAATACGCGACGTCCGTTCTTGGTAGACATTCTCTCACGGAAGCCGTGCTTGTTCACTCTTCTCCTGTTGTGCGGCTGAAATGTTCTTTTCATCGTTTTTATTTTTTATGTTATTATTTCTACGCTTTTGGGCTGCAAAATTACTTATTAATTTCGAAATAACAAAGAAATAAGTGATTTTTAGCGTGTTATTTTACGTTTTTTCCATTTTTTCAGTACCTTTGCATGCGTAAAATCGAATAAAATCAATAAATTCAAGTTATAGCATCATGATTAAGTCACAAGACATCAAGAAGGGTACTTGCATCCGTATGGACGGCAAGCTGTATTTCTGCATCGACTTCCTGCACGTGAAGCCGGGCAAGGGTAACACCATCATGCGCACGACACTGAAAGACGTTGTCAGCGGACGTGTGTTGGAGAAGCGTTTCAATATCGGTGAGGCTCTCGAAGACGTGCGTGTGGAGCGCCGCCCGTTCCAGTATCTCTACATGGAGGGTGCCGACTATATTTTCATGAACCAGGAGACATTCGACCAGGTTCCTATCGCCAAAGACCTCATCACCGGTGTCGACTTCATGAAAGAGAGCGACGTTGTGGAAGTTGTGAGCGACGCCGACACGGAGACAATTCTCTATGCCGAGATGCCGGTGAAGACCAACCTGCGCATCACACACAGTGAGCCGGGTGTGAAAGGCGACACCGCCACAAACGCCACCAAGCCCGCGACACTCGAGACAGGCGTTGAGATACGCGTTCCGCTGTTTATCAACGAAGGCGACCTCATCCAGGTGGACACCCGCGATGGAAGCTACCTGCAACGCGTGAAAGAATAAGAAACCGCGGGTTTGCAATTCCGAATAACGGTTTTTTTGAGTTGTCGGGCCGTGCCCGGTGCTGAGTCCAATGTTTTTTGAATTATCGTAATTCACGGCTCCGCATCGGTCGCCGCCCGACAATTTGCAGATATAACCACTTGACCGATAAATCAAAACTTGTCACAGAAATGAAGTATTCCGTTATCGTTCCCGTGTTCAACCGTCCCGATGAGGTGGACGAACTGCTGGAAAGTCTCACAGGGCAGACATTCAATGACTTTGAGGTTATAATCGTCGAGGACGGTTCCGAACGCGACTGCCGTGCGGTGGCGGAAAGATACGGTGCCGCATTGGACGTGAAATACTATGTGAAAAAGAACTCGGGACCGGGGCAGAGCCGCAACTACGGAGCCGAACGGGCATCGGGCGAGTATCTCATCGTGCTCGACTCGGACGTGGTGCTGCCGCCGGGGTACATGCAGGCCGTGGACGACGAGCTGGCCGCTGAGCCGGCAGACGCTTTCGGGGGGCCGGACAGCGCGCACCCCTCGTTCACCGACACCCAGAAGGCTATATCCTACTCGATGACGAGTTTTTTCACCACGGGCGGCATACGTGGCGGAAAGAAGAAGCTCGACAAGTTTTATCCGCGCTCGTTCAACATGGGGATACGCCGTGACGTGTACATGAGGCTCGGCGGGTTCTCGCGCATGCGTTTCGGAGAGGACATAGATTTCAGCATACGCATATTCAAGGCCGGGTGCCGCTGCCGCCTTTTTCCCGGAGCGTGGGTGTGGCACAAGCGCCGCACGGACATGCGGAAATTCTTCCGCCAGGTATACAACAGCGGCATAGCCCGTATCAACCTGTACAAGAAATATCCCGGATCGCTCAAACCCGTCCACCTGCTGCCGATGGTGTTCACCGTCGGGGTGATTGCCCTCGTGCTCACGTCGGCCGTGGGACGCGCTCTCATGGAGTTTGATGACATACACAGGTGGTATGGCCTCTGCGCCCTGCCGTGGCTGCCGATAGCGGCATACGGCCTGCTCATCGCCGCCGACTCGGCAATACGCAACCGCAGCGTCAAGATAGGGTTGCTATCCGTGGCGGCAGCTTTCACACAGCTCATGGGCTACGGTTTCGGATTCATCGAGGCCTGGTGGAGGCGGTGTGTGTTGGGAAGAGACGAGTTTCAGGCGTTTGAGAAGAATTTCTACGATTAGGGAGTTCCGGATCTCGGGTGATGAGTGGAGGTATGGATACCATGGAGAAACAATATAACGGGATGATAAATGAAAAAGTATTTGCCGGTGACGATTATAATTCCACAAGGCGAGAAGAAAAGCATGATGGTGGTTATACCTCCGCGTCCATACCTCCGAACTGTAAACTGTCCATAAATCGCTGGGCGATTGAAGACCGGCCGAGAGAGAAGCTCGAGCGTCTCGGAGCGGCGGCGCTGTCAAGCGCCGAGTTGCTGGCCATACTGATAGGGTCGGGCTCGGCACGGGAGAGTGCCGTGGAGCTGATGAGGCGCGTGCTGGCCGACTGCAATAACAACCTGAACACGCTTGGCAAGAAGAGCGTGAAAGAACTTACCGGATATAACGGAGTGGGGCCGGCAAAGGCCGTGACGATACTCGCGGCTTGCGAACTGGGCAAGCGCCGACAACTGGAAAAGGCTGAGGAGCGGCCCGATCTGCGCTCGGCAACGGCTATATACAACCACATGCACCCGCTGATGCAAGACCTCGATACCGAGGAGGCGTGGATATTGCTGATGAACCGTAGCTTTCACCTGATACGGAAAATGAGGATAAGCCACGGCGGACTGAGCGAGACGGCCGTTGACCTGAGAGTAATCATCAGGGAGGCGCTGATGTGTAACGCCACGGTTTTGGCCCTGTGCCACAACCATCCGAGCGGCAACGCCAGGCCAAGCCGGCAGGACGACATGCTGACGGAAAGCCTCAAACAGGCCTGCGACATGATGAGGATACACATGGCAGACCATCTTATAGTCACCGACGGGAGGTATTACAGTTATCTCGAAGAAGGAAGATTGTGATAGCCATACCTTCGTTTTCCTTTCAATATGACACCGTTTTGACAGATGGCGCATGAATTTGTTTGACTTGCGGTATATTAATATTATATATAGTAAGGTGCAAAAAAGGTTGTAAACGCCTTGCCATATCAATAATCTTTGCTATATTTGCATCCTGTAAGAACGGAACCCGGCAGCAGGCCGTGTCCCGTGGCTGTTTATTGTGATACGGATTAACAACAAAAGCAAATATAAAAAAACATGGCAGAAAAATTGGAAGTGAAAGAGCTTGACCACGTTGTGGTACGCTTCTCGGGAGACTCCGGCGACGGAATGCAGCTCGCGGGAAACATATTCTCCACCGTGTCGGCAACCGTCGGCAACGGAATCTCCACCTTTCCGGACTATCCGGCGGACATACGTGCCCCGCAAGGCTCGCTCACGGGAGTGTCGGGATTTCAGGTTCACATCGGAGCGGGACAGGTTTACACTCCCGGCGATATGTGCGATGTGCTCGTGGCTATGAACGCCGCTGCCCTGAAAACACAATACAAGTTTGCCAAGCCGCAGGCAACGGTAATCATCGACACGGACAGTTTCGGCGCTAAAGACCTTGAAAAGGCACAATTTGCCACGGAAGATTATCTCGGCGAGATGGGTATCGACCCCGACCGTGTGGTGGCCTGCCCGATAACCACGATGGTGAAAGAATGTCTTTCGGGCAGCGGCATGGACAACAAGAGCATCCTCAAATGCCGGAATATGTTCGCGCTCGGTCTCGTCTGCTGGCTGTTCAACCGCGAGCTTGACCTCGTTTCGGGATTTCTGAGAGACAAGTTTGCCAAGAAACCGCAGATAGCGGAAAACAATATAAAGGTGGTCCGTGCGGGATACGACTACGGACACAACGTGCATGCAAGCGTGCCCGCCACATACCGCATCGAATCGAAGGAGAAGGTGAAGGGCCGTTACATGGATATCACGGGCAACAAAGCCACTGCCTACGGTCTGATAGCTGCGGCGGAGAAAGCCGGAATGAAACTGTTTCTCGGTTCATACCCCATTACTCCGGCCACGGACATACTGCATGAGTTGTCCAAGCACAAGTCGTGCGGGGTGATAACGGTGCAGTGCGAGGACGAGATATCGGGCTGCGCAACTGCCATCGGGGCTTCGTTCGCCGGTGCGCTCGCCGCCACCTCCACATCGGGACCGGGTATATGCCTTAAATCCGAGGCGATAAACCTCGCCGTGATAGACGAGCTTCCGCTCGTGGTTATTGATGTACAGCGAGGCGGCCCGTCGACAGGCCTGCCCACAAAGAGCGAGCAGACCGACCTGTTGCAGGCCCTGTACGGGCGTAACGGGGAAAGTCCTATGCCGGTGATAGCCGCCACCAGTCCGGTGGATTGCTTCTACTCGGTATACACCGCGGCCAAGATAGCGCTCGAACACCTCACTCCCGTGATACTGCTCACGGACGCGTTCGTAGCCAACGGCTCGGCGGCATGGAAACTGCCTACGATGGATGAGTTGCCTGATATAACCCCCCATCGCGTCACTCCAGGGCAGAAAGGCAGCTATACGCCATACGAGCGCGACCCGGAGACACTCGTGAGATACTGGGCCGTGCCCGGACAGGAAGGCTATACGCATATCATCGGCGGACTGGAAAAAGACGGACGCACGGGTGCCATCAGTACCGATCCGGAAAATCACGATGCCATGTGCAGGCTGAGAGCCGAGAAAGTGGCCCGTATTCCGGTGCCCGATCTTCAAGTGTATGGAGACAAGGATGACGCCGAGCTGCTTATTGTGGGCTTCGGCAGCACGTTCGGGCATCTATACTCGGCAATGGAAGAGTTGCGTGCGAAAGGCCGTAAGGCCGCCATTGCGCAGTTTAAATACATCAATCCGCTGCCCGCCAACACGTCGGAAGTGCTCAAACGCTATCCGAAAGTGGTGGTGGCAGAGCAGAACATGGGGCAGCTTGCGGCATACTTACGCTCCAAGGTAGACGGATTTGTGCCCGAACAGTTCAACCAGGTCAAGGGACAGCCGTTTGTGGTGAGCGAGCTTGTGGAGGCGTTTGGCCGTATGTTCACAGACTGACAGCCCTGTATGGGAGTGCCGGTGGTTTTCATGAAGGGCCATTGCTGGCATTCTGCCAAGAGTTAATGTATATATGATTAAAATATGATAATCAATTAATTGAGAAACGATGTTTACACCAAACGATTATAAAAAAGGTCAGCCGAGATGGTGTCCGGGTTGCGGTGACCATTTCTTCCTTGCCTCGTTGTACAAGGCAATGGCCGAAGTGGGAGTGGCACCGCATAATATGGCGGTGATTTCGGGTATCGGATGTTCCAGCCGTCTGCCATATTATGTGAATACTTACGCCATGCAGACGGTGCACGGACGTGCCGCCACGATAGCCACGGGAGTCAAAGTTGCCAATCCCGACCTTACGGTATGGCAGATAAGCGGCGACGGCGACGGACTGGCGATAGGCGGTAATCACTTCATACATGCCATGCGACGCAACATCGACCTTAATATGATATTGCTGAACAACCGTATCTACGGACTGACTAAAGGCCAGTATTCGCCTACCAGCCCGCGCGGTTTCGTGTCAAAATCAAGTCCTTATGGCACGGTTGAGGATCCGTTCTGCCCTGCCGAGCTGTGCTTCGGCGCGCGCGGGCATTTCTTTGCGCGTGCCGTTGCCACCGACGCTCCCGAGACTGTGGAGATACTAAAAGCGGCATACCGCCACAAAGGCGCTTCGGTATGCGAGATATTGCAGAACTGCGTGATATTCAACAACGGTTGTCATGACACCGTTTACAACAAGGAGGGTCGAAAGAAGAATGCCATTTATGTGCGTCACGGCCAGCCGTTGGTATTCGGGGAGAGCAACGAATACGGCCTTGTGCAGCAAGGTTTCGGCCTTAAAGTGGTGGAGATAGGAAAAGACGGGTATACGATGGACGACATTCTGGTGCACGACGCACACTGCGAAGACAATACCCTGCAACTCAAACTGGCCATGATGGACAACGAAAACGGCTATCCCGTGGCTCTCGGTGTCATCCGAGACGTGGCCGCTCCAACATACGATGAGGCGGTCACGGCTCAGATAGAGGAGGTGAAGAGCCTGAAGAAATATCATAACTTCATGGAACTTCTCGACACTAACGACACTTGGGAGGTTGTGTGAGCAAGTAGAAGAAGTTGGGAATATTATCGAGGAGTTGAGGAGTAAGGAGAGAAGTAGTAAGTAGAATAGCCTTAAAGTTAAGGAGTTATCACAGGCATCGCCTGCCGGAAGCTACTCCAATTGCGTCGGGCCGTGATTTGTTGTGTTTCAAATCACGGCCCGATGCAATTGGGGTTACTCATAAACAATTCCTTTCTTGGCTTATAAACAATTCTATGTTGACTTCTGGATAATCCTATTTTAGCTTATAAACAATCTTATTTTAGCTTATAAATACTTATTGTTTGCTCATAAACCATTCTATCTCAGTCTATAAACAATTCTGTTTTGGCTCATAAGAATTCATAAACTTATTCCCTTCTTAACTTATAAACAATTCTACTTACGACTTCTCTCCTTACTCCTAAACTCCTCAATACCCTTCTTACTTCTTCCTGATGATTGTCAGTCCGTCGCGCAAAGGCAGGATGACACGTTCCACCCGGCTGTCTTTCGCCACGAGATCATTGAAATCCTCTATGCCTTGCGTCTGCTTGTCGCCGTCGTAAGCGCGGTCAATGATATGCCCGTCCCACAGCGTGTTGTCGGCAAGCATGAAACCGCCTGGACGTAACAGTGCCAGCACCGTCTCGTAAGTCTGTCGGTACGTGCGCTTGTCACCGTCTATGAAGGCCATGTCGAACGTTATTCCGAGCTTCGGAGCCTCGGTATTGGCATCGCCGATGATAAACTCTATACGGTCGGCCACGGGAGAGTTTTCTATCCACGGACGTGTGAACTCCTCCTGCTCGTCGTTTATTTCGTATGTATATACTTTGCCGCCCGGTTCGAGCCCTTCCGCCATACATATAGCGCTGTACCCGCTGAACGTGCCCACCTCGAGGATGTTGGCCGGCCTTATCATCCTCACGAGCATCCTGAGTAACCGCCCTTGCAGATGTCCGCTTGCCATGCGGCCGCGCAGCAGGTGTATGTTGGTCGCCCGATAGAGGCTGTATAGGTAGTCACCCTCCTTGTCGATGTGGTCGAGTATGTATCTTTCCAGTTCTTCCGTCATGGAGCTATGATTTTTCCGCTTATTGTTTCCGTAATCGTTTTTTTATGTTCCCGTCGGTTGTGTGTCGTTTACCGCCACCCTTTCGATTGGCTTTCACCCTGTCTCCGGCTTGTTTCTCACCGTGAACCGTCGGGTATAAAGAGTGTGGCAATCTTATAGTCACAGTATTTCGGGAAGCATATAAAGCCCCGTGCTGTGGCTGCCCTTTATCAGGATTGTGCGGTTTTCGGGACCGTTTGCGGTTATTTCGGCCTTCACCTCGTCCACGTTTTGGAACTTACGGTAGCGGCATCCGGTCTTGGCGAACTCGCTTCCCACGAGCCAGACATCGTTCAGGCCGCAATCTTCGAGCTGCCTCACTATTTTGGCGTGTTCGGCGGCACTTGCCTCTCCCAGCTCGCCCATGTCACCGAGGATTGCCATTTTGCCTTCGGCCTCCATATTGCTGAAGTTGTCTATTGCCGCCGCCATGCTCGTGGGGTTGGCGTTGTATGCGTCAACGATGAGTCTGTTGCTCTTTGTCACCGTGAGTTGCGAGCGGTTGTTGCTCGGAGTATATGCCGACAGAGCCTTGCTTATGTCTGCCGACGGCACGTCGAAATGCCGTCCCACGGCGATTGCCGCCAGCATGTTGTCGAGGTTGTATGAGCCTATCAGGTTCGTGTGCACCTCGTGGATGCCGTCCACGGGCTGTCCGTCGTCGTCCCGCTCGTACCAGCGGAACTTCAAGAACGGGTCGCAACATACCGTCTCGCCAACTATCCTGACGCCTTCTGCCGCCGGCGCGAGCGCTCCGCCACCCGTTCTGTTGCTGCCGCAGTCGCCACGGCCGTATTTCATTATGTGCGTCAGTCCGCCTGTGATGCTCGTCAGATGCTCGTCGCCGGCATTCACGAACGTCACGCTGTCGCTCCGTGTGCGCAGAAAGTCATACAGCTCCCCCTTTGTGCGGAGCACTCCCTCAAACGAGCCGAAGCCCTGGAGATGCGCCCGTCCTACGTTGGTTATCAGTCCGCAGTCTGGCTCCACGATGTCCACGAGCGTCTTGATGTCTCCCGGATGGCTCGCGCCCATCTCCACCACGGCGATGTCATGGCCGGCGTTGATGCGCAGCAGCGTCTTCGGCACGCCTATGTCGTTGTTGAAGTTGCCTTGCGTGCATAGCACGTTGTATTTCCGTGCCAGCACGGCGGCGGTCAGTTCCTTGGTGGTCGTCTTTCCGTTGGTGCCGGTTATTCCCACTATCGGCGTGCCCAGCCGGCGGCGATGATACCGCGCGAGCTGTTGGAGTGTTTTCAGGCAGTCGTCCACGAGTATGGTGTGTTCGCCTCCGGCATGCTCGGCCTCGTCCACCACAGCCCATGCACAGCCTTTCTCCAAGGCCGCCGCCGCAAACTTGTTGCCGTTGAACGACGCTCCTTTCAAGGCCACGAAGACAGAGCCTTCGGGGCAGTCGCGGCTGTCGGTCGTCACTACCGGATGCTCCGCGAATATGCTGTATAGTTCTGATATATCCATGTTTTATCGTATTAAGGACATGCAAAAGTACATTATTTATTTTAAACAGTGAGTCATTGACAGTCCCAATGTTGTCTCTTTCCGTGTTTTTTAGTACTTTTGCAGAAACAGATATATACACGACCAAACACTTACGGAAATGATAAAGACAAGAGGAATAATCACTTTGGCGGCACTGATGCTGTGTTGCACGGTACCGACGAAGGCACAGGAGAAAGTGCAGGATGACGGCAAGTATACCGTCGGCCTGCTGAAAGTGGGTGATGAGGCTCCCGATTTCGTCATCGAGAACGGCGACACGCTTGCCGGAATGCATTTGAAAGACTTCCGGGGACGATACGTGGTGCTCGACTTCTGGGCCTCGTGGTGCGGCGATTGCCGCCGTGAGATACCGGCCGTGAAAGCGCTTCACAAGAGGTTCGATTCCGATGGGGTGGTGTTCATCGGCGTGTCGGTGGACCAAAAGAAAGAAGCATGGATGAAATGCGTGCGCGACAACGGCATGGAATGGGTGCATCACAGTGAGTTGAAGCCTTGGAAAGCGACCGGGATATCGGCTGACTACAATATAAAATGGATACCTACGATGTATGTCGTAGACCCGAAAGGCCGCATCGCTCTCGCTACAATAAAGACGGAAGAAGTGGAAAAATATCTCTCTTCGGTATTCTGAAAGGCCGAAGAGAGATATTTTTAGCCGTCAGGAAGTTATACATGACACGATAACTTCGTCGCTGCTGCCGGCCGGCTCCGTCGTGTAGGGCGGCCGGGCGGGTCACTCTTTTCCGCCGAAACACAGGTCGCCGGCATCTCCAAGGCCCGGCACGATATATTTATGCTCGTTGAGGCACTCGTCTATGGCGGCGCACCAAACCGTCGTCCTGTCTTCCGGAAATGTTTTTCTTACGTGGTCGATGCCTTCCGGAGTGGCTATCACGCAGGCTATGTCTATCCGCCGCGGCATTCCCTTGGTGATGAAAGCCCGGTAGCCCAGTTCCAGGCTCCCTCCCGTGGCCAGCATAGGGTCGGCGATGACGAGCGTCTTGCCGTCGAGTCTCGGCGTGGCGAGATACTCTACGTGTATGCCCACCTCGGTGTGCGCCTCGTCCTTGTAGTCGCGGTATGCGCTTACGAAAGCGTTGTCGGCGTGATCGAAGACGTTGAGAAACCCGGTGTGCAGTGGCAGTCCGGCTCTAAATACCGTACCTATCACCATCTCGTCTTTCGGCAGTCTTACGGTCGACGTGCCGAGTGGTGTGGTCACCTTGCGCTCTTCATAGTCGAGCGTCTTGCTCATCTCGTAGGCCATCATTTCGCCTATCCGTGTGATGTTGTTGCGGAAGAGCAGCCTGTTCCGCTGATAGTCGGTGTCACGAATTTCCGCCATATAGCGGTTTATGACAGAGTCTGTCTTGCTGAAATCTATTATTTCCATTGTGTCAAATTGTTGTTCCGTGTTTTAGACGATGCCCGTCAACGGCAGCAGTGGATTGTACCACACTGCCTAAATGCGGACCGTGTTGTGCGAATAGAGTGCGTGCCGGTGTAATGAGACGTGTTTCAAATCACCGGCGCGCGGACCATTTAACCGCAAAGGATAGCACAAGCCTCAGCAACGAAAGCTTGTTTCCTGTTGCTGAGGCGAAGCCTATCTTCTGCAAAGGTAATAATTTTATCCGTCGCAAACGGCTTTTTTCACTTAACTTTGACGTGTAAATATAACCGCATGTCAATCCGATGTTAACATTAAGACTGATATAACAACTTCATTCCTTGCGTAATTGCTGCCATTTCAGTAATTTTGCGGTTTATATTCCAAAACGATGAAAAGGTTGTTTGTTTTCTTGTTATTGAACGCCTGCATGGTGGACATGTCAATGTCGCAGATAATTGCAGATTCCGTGCGGATACTTTTTCAGCCGGGAAGCAGCCGGATACAACCGGGCTCAAACGGCAATGCGTTGTCTGTTTTTGCCCGAGAAGTGCGCAGATGCGGAGTCAGCGGAAATCTTGAGCGGTTGGTTGTACGGGCATATACCTCGCCCGACGGGGTGAGTACAGCCAATCTACGGCTCAGTGCCGACCGTTGCCAGGCTGTCGCCGACTACATTATGTCCAATGCCGGAATTGATGCGGACCGGATTGACAGTTATCCGTGCGGGATTGCCTGGGATAAGCTTAGGCGTATGATCGCCTCCGACCATCATGTGCCGGGACGCCGGGAAGCGCTTGACATCATAGATCGCACCCCGGTATGGGTACATGATGCCCGGGGCAATGTTTCCGGAAGCCGCAAGAAAAGCCTTATGGACTTTCTGGGAGGACAGACTTACCGGTGGTTAAGAGAGCACTTTTTCGAAGAGTTGCATTATGCGGTCGTTGAACTTCATTTGAAGAAGCAGGAAAAGGGAAACGGTAATTATATCCCGGAAGATGATGAACTATTTGCGATCATTGACTCTACCTTTTGTCGGACGGAAAAGCCTGCCCTGCAAGTGGAAGGGATAAATAGCCGGATGATGTTTCCCCATATCCAGGACGGAGAGCGTACGGCACACCGGATGGCACTGAAGACCAACCTGCTTTATGCTGTGGCGTTGTTGCCGTCCGTCGAGTTGGAGTGGCGGCTTGACAACCGTTGGTCAATGGGACTGGAGGGTAGCGTTGCCTGGTGGAAAAAGCGGGAAGAACACAAATGTTACCAACTGGCCGTGGTAGGCATTACCGTGCGCCGCTGGTTTCGGGAAGGAAGCCTGCGGAAAGGATTGTATGCGGGGGCTTTTGGTGGAGTAGGACTGTATGACCTTGAGAATGGCAGGAAAGGATACAGGGGCGAAGGTGTGCTTGCAGGTGTAAGCCTTGGTTATCTGTGGCCCGTGGGCAGGCGCTTTGCCATTGAGGCTGAGGGCGGCGGAGGCTGGATGATGACGCGTTATAAGGAATATATCCCTTATGAAGGGCATCATTTGTATGTGCGTACACAAAATATGAATTTTTATGGACCGCTGAGATTAAAACTGTCGCTCGTTTGGCTGCTGGGAACGGCTGCGCATTGCAATAAAAAAGGGAAAGGAGAAAGAAAATGAAACACTATTCCACATGTCTTCTGCCATTCCGGCGGCTATTCCCGGCCTTTGTCCTGCCGGTCTTGCTTTCAGCGTTTGTTTCGTGCAGGGAGGAGCTTTGTTACAACCACTTCGGCGAGGCGGAAGTATGCTTCCAATGGCCCGGGACATCTCCTTCGGAACCGTTTTTCCCCGAAGGTGTGACCATGTTGGTCTATGGTGACGATTCGGACCGGCCCACCGAAAACTTTATCTCGCCCACAGGAGGTAATGTGGGTTTCGGAAGCGGGAAAGCCCGGTCCATACTGGTGTACAACAATGATACCGAGAATATTCGTTTTTTTGGTTTTTCACTTCCCACTACCGCATACGCCACTTCCACTCCCGCCGGCCGCTCCGTTCCTGCCGGTGTCCGCAGGTTGCATCCCGACGAGCCAGCTCTCAATCCCCCTGACATTCTCTATGCCGCCTATATAGAGTCATTGCCCGACCTTGGCTCCCACGAAAAGCTCGACCTCTCCTTCGACATGAGAAAACTGGTGAATGACTATGAAATCACTTATGAATTCGAGTACGGTGGCAACCGGGTTGTCCTTGCGCGCGGCGCATTGGCGGGGATGGCGGAGACGGTCCTCCTGCATAATGGAGCCACGCCCCAGGGCGGTGCCACGCTGCTGTATGACTGTGATTTGGTCGGACATAATGTCCGTGCCTCGGTTCCCTCATTCGGCGTGCCGGGCTATCCGGGCAACGGTACGGCTGTGCGTACTTCCTCCCGTCACACACTGCAACTGGAGGTGAAACTTGTTAACGGCAAAGTCAAGGAATTCGTGTTTGATGTCACCGACCAACTTTCCGGCCAACCTCGTGGCGGCGTAATCCATGTTTCGGGATTGCGTATTGAAGACAACGAGAGTTCCAGTGACTCCGGCTTTGATGCGGATGTTGACGACTGGGGCAACAACGAGGAGATAGATTTGCCGGTAGGCGGGCAGCAATGACAGGGAATATGCCTGATAGGGGTATTGGAGGGGAAAGTATATAAAAGAAACGGGAACCTGACGATTTTGTCAGGTTCCCGTTTCTTTTAGGTAATGCCGCTTTTGTTTGGTTAGCTGCCTACGTTAAAGTCTGTTCCCGGTGATTCTGTCCAATCCACAATACCGTTGGTGGCATCAACAGAGAATTCGATTTTTTGAACTCCGGCGGCGCTGCCGTTTACCGTGATGTTATACGTATATGATGTTCCGACTGCCCATGTGGGTTTAAGGTTACCTTTTATGTAATCGGTCTTTATGACATCGGAGCCTTGTTTGACTGTAACCTTGAAACTCAACGTGACATTATTTGAGGAATAGGTAACAGGAAGTACATATCCGTGCTGGGTAGTGAGCGTTTTGGCTGCGACCGCTTCAGTTCCTTCCCCGGCAGGTATTTCGGCTTGAATCACGTTGTCCGTCCCTTCGATATTCAGAGGAACCATGGTCCACTCGCTACTTGCAAGATTGTATTCTATTGTACGTGATTGGTTGCTCCATGCTCCTGATTTGGATGAGAAATCAGCCTTGTCATACACATTGTGTAATTCTACTTCTGAGATTTCAATGGTGAAGTCCGGGTCAAATCCGCTTTTGAACGAAGCCTTCACGCGCGAAAGCAGATGTTTGAAACTGAAAGAAACAGGCGTATTACCTGTCTCCTTGCCGGTAATGGCTCCGGATTCCGCATAAATCAGGTCGTGCTGGTGGTCTTTGTTGCATACGAAATCGGTAATCTTGAAAGTACCCGCATCCGACCCTGTCGTAGCGAATTCGGGAGTTCCCTTGGTCAAGGCTATATTCTCACAGCTGTATGCGTAAAATTTGTAGGTTGCATCCTTTATCCAATATTTGGAAGCTCCGTCATACGCCCAATTATCAGCGTCTTTCGAAACTTCCACTCCGCTGAATACTGTATGGTAGTCGGAAACGTCCTTTGGGGTATAACCGCCATAAACCATGAATTTGTTGAAGTTGTCATTAGTTAACGCACGGGTGACATTCGTGTTGAAACAAATTGCCGTACCAGATTCGAGGCTTTCCTCAATAAGGTCGGTGCTTGTACATGCGACCATTGACAAAGTAGCCGCAACACAAGATAAATACTTTTTAATCATAAATTAGTTTGAGCTTTGTTTAAATAAAAATAATATTCAATTTGGGGCTGCAAAATTACAAAATAATGCGTATACAGCCAAAAAAATATGAAAGAAGTATACAGACGCAGGTGGATAGTGTCACTAAATCAAAACTTAAATGAAACAGCCGTGTCCGTCGCACGGCAGGTCAAAGACGGAAAAAAGAGATGTGCGGTTTCATGGCGATGTTCGGAAAACAGGGCGGAGTATCGTGAAGTGTATCGTGACGGGGCTTGGATTTTCGCTTCGCAAACGGTATATTTGTGAATAAGAAAGCGGTGATTGATTATTGCGCTTGTGAATAATATTTACAAAATAAGAAGCAAAAACTATACGATGGCAACCGAAAGGCAAATATTTATGCAGATGGTATTGACTGTGATTTTTGACAACGGCACGTGGCGAAGTCTTCCGGCATCGTTGCGGTATACTGTAATGACGCGCGGATTGGCGGCCTGACACGCCGTCACGGCATATTTCGGCGGGGCGTCCGGTGCATGGCATCGGACGCCCCGCTGCGTTTGCGGGTGTCGGGATGGGCGGTAAATGCCTTTTTTTCATGCTGCATTCGGTATCCCGTTGCGTTCCATTTAGACGCTAAACGCAATGCAACGGGCATCTAAACGCGACGCGACGGGATACCGAATGCAAGATGACGGGCATCTTAATGCGAAATTGTGGCATACGACGGTCGGACGCCGCTGTTTTAGGTGATGCCATGCTGTGTTTTCTATCAAAAATCCAAGTGTTTTTATGCTTTTTTTATTCGGTTACGTCATAGGCATGTAGAAATGCCGGATTGTCATTCGCTTGATTTTTAATTTACAATCATGGTGTTTCCGGCCGTTTTCCGGCCGTGAGTCCTAATAGCGTATGCCCGGTCGCGGCAATCTGTCTTTTGCAAAGTCAGACTTACAAAACCGGCACGGCGTCAGCGTTTTTCGATACTTTAACCTAAAAAAAATAATGCGCCGGCATTTTGTGCGCGCAAACATTTTGGACTGATATTATTTTTTAGTAACTTTGCGGCGGTTTAATCAATTATTAAGGATAATCAATTAACACAATAAATTTATTAAAATGGCAAAGTTTGATAAGTCAGTTTTAGAGAAGTACGGTATCACAGGTACCACTGAGGTAGTGTACAACCCCTCGTATGAGACACTGTTCGAGGAAGAGACGAAAGAAGGCCTCACAGGCTTTGAGAAAGGTCAGGAGACAGAGCTGGGCGCTGTCAACGTGATGACCGGTATCTATACCGGCCGCTCACCGAAGGACAAGTTTATCGTGATGGACGAAAACTCAAAGGACACTGTATGGTGGACATCCGACGAATACAAGAACGACAACCATCCCGCTTCTCCCGAGGCATGGGCTGCCGTTAAGGAAATAGCAAAGAAAGAACTGTCAGGCAAGCGCCTGTTTGTTGTGGACGGTTTCTGCGGCGCGAACGTCGACACACGTATGGCCGTTCGTTTCATCGTAGAGGTGGCATGGCAGGCACACTTCGTGAAAAACATGTTCATCCGTCCGACAGACGAGGAGCTTGAGACATTCGAACCTGACTTTATCGTATACAACGCGTCTAAGGCCAAGGTTGAGAACTACAAGGAGCTGGGCCTCAACTCAGAGACAGCCGTTGTGTTCAACGTGACAAGCCGCGAGCAGGTAATCATCAACACATGGTATGGCGGTGAGATGAAGAAGGGTATGTTCTCGATGATGAACTACTATCTGCCTCTCAAGGGCATGGCTTCGATGCACTGCTCTGCCAATACTGACCTCAACGGCGAGAACACGGCAGTGTTCTTCGGTCTGTCGGGTACAGGCAAGACAACTCTGTCTACCGATCCGAAGCGTCTGCTCATCGGCGACGACGAGCACGGATGGGACGACAACGGTGTGTTCAACTTCGAGGGCGGATGCTACGCCAAGGTCATCAACCTCGACAAGGAGAGCGAGCCGGATATCTTCAACGCCATCAAGCGCAACGCGCTGTTGGAGAACGTGACTGTGGCTGAGGACGGCAAGATCGACTTCGCCGACAAGAGCACCACAGAGAACACACGTGTGTCTTATCCTATCGACCACATCAACAACATCGTTCGCCCGAAGAGCGCGGCTCCCGCGGCCAAGAACGTGATATTCCTCTCTGCCGACGCGTTCGGAGTGCTTCCTCCCGTGTCTATCCTGACTCCGGAGCAGACGAAGTACTACTTCCTCTCCGGCTTCACGGCAAAGCTCGCAGGTACCGAGCGCGGCATCACCGAGCCTACACCAACATTCTCTGCCTGCTTCGGCCAGGCATTCCTTGAGCTGCACCCCACAAAGTATGCGGAGGAGCTGGTGAAGAAGATGGAGAAGAGCGGCGCGAAGGCTTACTTGGTGAATACCGGTTGGAACGGAACGGGCAAGCGCATCTCAATCCGTGACACACGCGGTATCATCGATGGAATACTCGGTGGCGCTATCCTGAACGCTCCCACAAAGAATATCCCTGTGTTCAACTTCGCCGTTCCCACAGAGCTTGAAGGTGTTGACACAGGCATCCTCGACCCGCGCGACACTTACGCCGACGCTTCCGAGTGGCAGAAGAAAGCCGAAGACCTGGCCGCACGCTTCCAGAAGAACTTCGTGAAGTACACAGGCAACGAGGCCGGCAAGGCGCTCGTGGCGGCAGGTCCGCAGCTGTAAGAGGCAAAATTTGAATGTTTATATAAGTAAAATCTCCCGCAGGGCAAGCTGTCCCTGCGGGAGATTTTTTTGTTGTGATGGAGTTTTTATAAAAAGGCGCCTCCCCTGTCATTATGGGATTTTCGGAAGTTTGTCTGGAAATTTGGCTTGGCAAATCACCTGTAGGATTTCTTGTGACTCCTTACCGCCATTTTGTATAAAAGGCTGCCGGAATTTGGATTTGTAAGTTCTTTTTATTATATTTGCGGCGGAAATCGGCATAATCATGAAATATTGTGAGAAACTTTCTTGGTATTATCCATTATGCTTACGGAAAGAGACGCCTTGTCATGTCTTGTCCTGATAAAAAGTGATGACGGCAAGATATAGGGCGATAATTAATGAAAAACAATTAACTAAAAAGATGATGGGAAAAAGAGTCTTGTCGTGCGTGCTGACAGTCATTGTGACTTTGGGGGCATACGCACAGAATGAGTTTACCGACAGTGAGCGCAAGGTTTTTGAAGAACATGAGAACGAGATAATATCCCGTTCAAGGATTGCCGGTGAGGACGCACATGCGGAGCTGTGCATGAAATACAATGTTCCTAAAAGCCAAAGTGAGAAATTGGCCTCCATGCTTGTGGAAAGAGAACGGCGGAAAGCGGTCTACGACTATATCTATCCATCGTCGCCGCGATTAAGGGCACAAGCCAAATTGTCTGTCGACAGTGTATATCAGTATCATGTAGACGAGATATTGATTCCTTATAACAAGATGTCGGGAGAAAACATTACGTTTCTGTTGCGCAGGCGCAAGGCATTCAGGCTTGATGACGCACAGTATGAATACTTGATGAAGCATGCGGTTGAAATGTGCCATAAGATGCGTAAAGACCGCAAGGCTGATGTCTGGGACGAGGAAATGGCCGTAATGCGGAATACGCTCGGGAAAAAGATGTTCAACAGTTTCCTGATACAGAAAAACGCTTCCGTAGTGACGAAACGTATGAAAGAGTCATGGAAGAAGTTGCGGGACGCCGGATTGACGGAAGAGCTTGACAGTGTGTCAGACTGTGCCCGCATGTATATGTTCTATATGGAACAAGAGAAAATAAAGAGCGTATATAAGAATTTTTCGACTGAACGGAAGAAAAGATTGGCGGAAAACGACAAGCAGATGCCGAAAGCGGTGAAGATGTATTATGCCCTGGCAAGAAAGGAGCGTGAAGCGAAGAAATCCGAGAGCGAAGAGACAAAGGGACTCGTATGGTAGCGACTATGATATAACCGGAATAATTATGAAGTACTTTATAGGAAAAGTCATGACCGTAGCGTCCGTGCTGCTGTTTGTCGTGGCGGTATGCAATGCGGCGGCAGATGATAAAGTGATAAAGGCTGTCGAAGTGCTTAAAGGAATGGATGGCGCGGGCAACAAGGCGGAGGCTGTAAATATTCTCCGCATTGCGGCAGAACAGGATTCCAATATATATGCGATGAATGCTCTTGGAATAGTTTATATGAACGGTATCGGTACAGAACGAGACACGACGGCGGCCACGATGTGGCTTGAACGTGCCGGAGAACATGGTTCAACGATCGCTCTTCATAATTTAGGAATGATGTATAAGTATTCACGTGGCGGAGTGAGGCAGGATTTCACACGGTCTTACGGATATTTCTCCAAAGCCGTGGATGCAGGTTCGGTGATGGCGCTATACGATAAGGGTTACATGCTGTATAAAGGCCTGGGATGTGCCCAGGACTACAAGCAGGCCATAGACTTGTTCAGGCGTGGTGCCGACAAAGACCATGCTCCGTGTCTTTATATGCTTGGATTGTGCTACCGTAATGGTTATGGAGTTGAGCGTGACGAGGAACGTGCCATGTTCTATCTTGACCGTGCGGCAATGTTTAATTATCGTGACGCGGTGGAAGAACTGAAAAGAGTAAATCCGGAAAACAGCATAAATGACATGGTTGTCATTGTCGAACAGTCGATGGAAGTACCGGAAACAATGCCGGGAATAGCCCCGGCGGCAGTGGATACATCGTCGCTTGCAGGTAACTATCAGGGTGTTCTTGTGGTTTATGATTGGAGCGGACAAAATGTGATTGACCGTCGACCGCTATCTGTGAATATGAAGATGAATGGCGGGTGGCTTCATGGATATTGGTGTGAAGGTAAAGACACTGTCGCTTTCCGGGCGTCGGTATCGGAAAACGGGCGTATAGAGTTTCTCAGCGGCATGACGCGGCAGACAGACAGGTATATGACAAAGGACTCTGTGCTTTATAGATTTGAGAGTGCGGATGTAAATGTAGGAGAAAATTCCGTGACAGGAAGTATCAGGCTCTATTCTGTTTCCGAGCAGGAACCGCAACGGCCGATGTATATATGTCTGCAAAAAGATTATTCTGATGGAGATATAGCAAACGAAATTGCTAAAGACGATACACGGCTCTACGCATGGCCGAATCCTTTCTCAGGAAATGTAACACTTGGTTTAGATTTGTCAGAATCTGTTGAATCCGGTTCTATAACTCTTTATAGCCAGTCTGGTATGCCGGTATTTGCAGCGACTCTTGGCGCGTTACAGCCTGGCAAGCATTCGTTTACGGTGGCACCCTCTATACCTGAGGGGGTGTATGTGCTTCATGTAACAGCCGGAACCTGTCATTATAGAACTGTTGTTGTGAAGAAGAACTGAATAAAATGAAAAAGTATATATTATTTTTAATACTTTTATTAAATTTGTTGCCTGTTTTCAAAGACGGACAAATAGAAGTTGGAATGTCAACGGCTTCTGCTCAAAGGATGGGTAATGAGGGCGGTGATTACTACATTTGTGATGATGAGGAAATAGGAGAATATGTATCTTATTATCCATGTGACCAAGTAATTTGTATCATGCCGTGTCCTCATTGTGACGATTCTTTTCCTTGTGATGAAGCTGGATTGCATGAATGTAATAATTCCGGTGGAGGTGATGAATGGGAAGATGGATGGCATGACGGTGGAGGCAGCTCGACCGGTGGAGGCGGTGGTTCCTCTTCGGGAGGAAGTTCAACCGGCGGTTCTTCTCAAACAAGTAGCCATAAAAAGACAGCTTCACAGATAACAAATATGGCTAAAAGTGTAGCCAAGAGTATTCCGGGGACGGATGCACAATGTAGCGAAGGAGTGAGAAGAGCTTTTAAAAGTCTATTTGGTAAATTGCCGGCCGGCATGAATTGCAATGCAAACAGTATGGTAAAATATTGGATGAATAATCCTTCTTTGTGGCAGGAAATAGCAATGTCACAAGCTCAAGGATATGCAAATCAGGGCTATTTTGTTGTGGCGGGGTGGATAAACCCATCTGGTGGTTCTGGTCATGTTGTTGTCATTGTTCCGGGAACAGAACGTTATAGTGAAAATTGGGGTAAAAAAGTTCCTAATACAATGGATACAGGTTATAATATGAGATCAAGTTCCCAAAAATTAAGCAACAGTTTTGCAAGGGAAAAAATAAGTGGAGTTAAGTTCTTTTTATATAAATAATATCATCAATCATGAAACAAGTTTTTTTATTTGTTATTCTTTTTGTCAGTGTCACATCTTATTCACAGAATAGTAAGACATTGATATATAATGAAAATAGTATAATTGCAGTGACAAACAATGTAGAGTCTTTTGATAATTTATCTCGAGCGGATATTACTCCATACACATTGAAACATACGGAATCGGTAACTCAATACGGTTTGACTTATACTGTAAATGTGCTCAGATATAAAGGATGGGAAGATGAGACCGGCGACTATAATGTGATAGATATCAGTTCAGGAAGTTATAAATCACAGTTCACTTATGATGAAGGTTGGGACTACTTTTATTGTGAGAATGAAGCTGTTAATACGCCTAATAAGTCATTTTATGCCGTGAATCTGTCATCATCTTGTATGGCTTTGGTTTTTGTCGGAGTCAGTATAGCAAGTCAGCCACCATTTATAACGGTTATTGTTCTCAGGGATCGAAAAGCGGAAATTGTGTATAATAAGCCGGCGTTTATGAAAGATATACAAACAGCAGGTAAAGAAACAAGATTTATATTAAGACTTAACACCATTGAATATGATGAAAATAACAAGCCGTATGAAAAAGAGGATTTGGCAACATTGTCGTTTGGAGACGGCAAAATATATTATATGAAGAATTAATAAAGTATACTTATTATACTATATAAGTAAAACAAATTAATTATGAAACGATTATTAATATTAACAATTAGTGTCGTTTTCGGAATTTTGTCGTATGCGCAGACATCGGTCTTCTCATACGGGGAAGATGGAACGATCAAAGCGAAGTCGGCTTTCTTGGATCCGATTGATACAAATCCGAACAAGACGGCTTCATGTCCTTTGATAAAAGAAGTATCCCTGCCTATGTCTTCTTTTAAATATTCTGTCAAGTTGAAAGGATATGAAGGTTGGGAAAATGAACCGGGAGATTATCATGTGATAGAGATATTGTGTAACGGTAGATCTGTTTTTGAAATGAGATATGATGACGGGTGGAATTATTTTTATTTGGCAAAAGATTATATTAAAAGTCCTAATACACCTTTTAAAGAATTCAACCTTTCTTCTGATTGCAAGGCATTGGTGTTTACCGGTATAACAATAGGCAGTCAGCCGCCATTCACAACGATTGTCATTCTTCGTAATGGTAAGGCCACTTTGGTATACAATAAAGAGGGATATATAAATGATATGGAAACAATAGGTAATGTTGTGAAACTAAAGTTACAGCTAAATACTGTTGAATATCATGACGACAACATACCTTACAATGAAGCTGAAGTTGCAGAATTGGAAATTAAGAACGGCATGATTTATTATACCAATAAATAATACTCTAAGCAAAAAGATGAATGTTCATAATGTAATGAGTAATATGTCAGCAATAGTTTTTACTTTGCTGTGTGTTCTATGTACTGTGGACACTCATCTTTTTGTGTATCCGTCTTTATCAAAATCGCTTGCATTTTCCCTCTGTTCTTTGTTTCTTGCGATTTGTTCTATGATGATATGTGTGAGAAAAACCACCGTTACACTGATGAGTGTGTTTATGACGATATGGGGAATATATATTGTTATATACGGACTTTTCGTCCCTGCCGAGACATATCGCATGTATTATATGTTATCCGGCATTGTCTTCTTCCTTGCGATGTCGGGACTTTTGCGTATAGGATTAAATTCCTTTCGTCAAGTAGGCAACGGACTTTTGCTTATCGCTTGTATTCATATCATCTTTGTTGCGGGGCAAAAATTAGGATTGATAGATCCGTTGTCGGACTATTTCCAAATAACGGGATCTAATGAAAATCCAAATATCACGGCAATGTATATGGTAGGCGTGTTACCTCTTATTTATGGCAGAATGTCTGAAAGGAGAGGGCGCATCCTGTACGCTGCATTAGGATTGGTCGTCATTGGCTTGCTGTTAGCTCTCCGTTGCCGTACGGCGTGGATAGGTTTCATGGTAATGGTTGCGGTATATGGCTTTATGTCTGAGTGTCTGCGACAGCGTGTCATGCAGCTAAGTATCGGCAGGAAGATAACTGCATGTATTGTGGCCGTTTGTTTAATTACCACAGGAGCGGTGTTTGCGTATAAACTCAAAAAAGACTCTGCTGATGGCCGTATGCTTATATGGAAACTTTCTGTGCAGATGATATATGAGCACCCTCAGGGCTATGGATACGGCCTTTTTGAACGCAACTATAATTTACGGCAGGCAAAGCATTTCGCTTCAGGGGAGCAGTCGCTTGAAGAATGTCATAATGCTTCGTTTGTCTCGATGGCATATAATGACTATATAGAGCAGGCCGTAGAGGGTGGTGTGGCCGGAGTATTCCTGTTCTCTGCTTTTTATGTTATAATGATCTTGAAAGCATATCGTGACAAGGATAAGATTTACTCCAAAGTCTGATACGAACAATGTTGAGCCAGGACATTTATACGAACTGTATTATTTTGATATAGGATGGCGTCTTGCGGGGCGTGAAGTGGCAAAGTGCAATCACCTTGTCTTTGACGGAATACCGTCAGGTGCCTTGTTATTGTTAAAAGACAGGACAAAAGGACATGAGGAGCGTATATTTGAATATCGTGACAACAGACAGGTATGGTATTGAACTTGGTAAGCACGCTTCCAGAAGAACTTCGTGAAGTCGCGGGCAACGAGGCCGGCAAGGCACTCGTTGCGGCAGGTCCGTAGCTGTAAGAAGTAAAATTTGAATATTTATATAGGTAAAATCTCCCGCAGGGTAAGCTGTCCCTGCGGGAGATTTTGTTTAAAACGGCATGTTGTTGCCTTTTATGCCGGTGCATGTACTGATCTAAGGCAATTTGTTTTCTTGTTATACAGTATGGGACTATGTTTAACCATGTGGTTTGCTTGTGTTGCCAGGTATATTCTGTCGGTAACGATACCATGTATGACTGCCGCCTTAACCTGTGTTGTTCGCAATCATCAAATGGCTGTCAGGTGGTTAGAAGTCAATAGAATATCAAAGTTTCTTCATTTTTTTTGTGTATGATTAACGTGAAATTCTTTTGTAACGGCCTTTCTTTTAATGCGGTTTTATATATAGTATTATATATCAATGTGTTTATGGGTTAATTGTAGCGCATACGTTATAAAACATGTTGATGCAGCACTCTAAAAACATTGAATTTTGACTTATATCAAAAATAAAAGTGAATATAAAATAAACGAGGTGAAAATATTTGTGTGCGAACACAGAAATAGCTAACTTTGCATCGTGTTCGTGAGAATACATTGTTATTCATTAGGTTAGTAGTTAATAGATTTTTAAGGTAAAGATTATGTTATTAGATTTTCAGACAACGGACTTGAAGGCATGAAACCGCTATTGCGGTGTCGCAAGTGATGCTTGCGATCGGTGCCGGAAGACGTTACGAAGGAGTGCGGAGTGAGTGAGTCATACCGCACTCTTTTTTATGCTACTTTCATTCCTTTTAAACTAACAGAACTTAAAATAAGGCGCATTATCACATATTTTACTTAATAAAACAATTAAAAATGCGGCTATTTGCGGAATTGTGATTAAATTTGCAGCTAAAAATTAAAATTAAAACATTGATGAGAAAGTACATCAGTACTCTATGCCTGCTCTTGTCGGCGGCATTTATCCTGCCTTCATGTATGAACGAAGATGAAGTCAGCGTAACACTCTATGACGATACAGCCATCACAGGGTTTCATATAACAAGCGCAAAAATAACAAGACATACCCTCTCTTCAAAAGGAGAGGACTCCACCTTTATCATCACGGACGAGACGGTTAGCAGGTTTCCGTTCAGCATAGACCACCAGCGTGGCGAGATATACAATGTGGACTCGTTGCCGTTGGGCACTGACGCGGAGAAACTTCTCTGTGCATATTACACGAAAAACAACGGATATGTGCTCATTGAGAATGTGCTGAACGACTCGGTGAAGTATTTCTCAACCACTGACTCGACCGATTTCAGGGTGCCGAGATATGTGCAGGTACATGCGTCGGACAACAGTTCGTCACGCAGATACCGCATAACCGTCAACGTGAGGCAGGAGGAAACGGGCGTGTCGAAATGGAGCAGATTGCCCGATTGCGAATATTTCAAAAGCATGAAAGGCGTGAGGATTCTCGCCGACGGCAATGCTGTATATGCTTTTGGAAGCGACGGGACAAACACGTCGGTATATGCTTGCGACATAACGGACGGCAGCGTGTGGACGCAAAGAAATGTCACTCTCGGAGCGGATATATATAATAATGTGACGGTGAGAAACGATTCGCTGTTCATTCTCGATGGGGAGACGGTGAAAGTATCGGCAGACGGCGGACAATCGTTTGCCGACCTGGCCGCATCTACCGGTCTGGCGCGTCTCGTTGGATGCGGCACGACAGAGTTGCACGCCATCTATGCAACCGGCGAACCGGCTGTCTCTACAGACGGCGGACGCACGTGGGCGGCCGATAGGGCTGAGGCTGACAATGCCGCCGACAAGGTCATGTTGCCCGCATATGCGGTGAGCTACGACTGTTCGGCATTCAAATACAACGATAATACAGACTATGCCGTGATGGCCGTGACCCGCAATGAGACGGATGCCAACCCTATGGTATGGAGAAAGATCGTTGAGTACGGTGCGGGAAGCATGCCGGGCAAGTGGGTGAATATCGGTAAGGACGACTCTTACCGCTATCCGTTGCCGGCAATGAAGAGTCTTTGTCTGTTCGGGTTCGGCGGCAATCAGTATGCCGTGGGACTGAAAGCGGTCGAAGACGGCGGCGGTACCATTCTCTCGCCGATATATGAAAGCCGAGACGGAGGCATCACATGGAAAGCCAACAAAAAGCATACCCTGCCTGAAAGCATTGACAATGCCGCCACGTCGGTGGCCGCCGTGACGGATATGAACGGTAATATATGGATTGTCTGCGGCGGTACGGGGCAGGTATGGAGAGGAAAGCTCGGTGTCTGAACCGTCCGGAAACAATAGGGATACACGAACTAAGCGTTGTAAACGGCGCGCAAATAATGAAATGAATGAGGTACCTTGTAGTCATAATCACCATCTGTATGCTGTCGTTTACCAGGGTAGCGGCACAGGAAGAGCCCGAGTACAGGGCCGAGATTGGTGTGGGCGCAGGGCTGATGACATATTTTGGAGACTTCAACGGTAGTCTGACAAAAAACATGCAACCGGCATTCTCTCTCGTAAGCAGGTATAAGTTCAATCCGCGCATGGCGCTTGCAATGAGCGTGACACACGGCAAACTGAAGGGAACGAGCGACAACACCGAGACGTGGTATCCCGAGACGAGCGATAAGACTATAGAGTTCAACAACGCGACCACCGACATAGGGTTGCGGTTTGAGTATAATTTCTGGCCATACGGCACGGGGCGTGAGTATCGGGGCGCACGCCCGTTTACCCCTTACGTGGCGATGGGACTCGGCACGACGATAGCCAAGACGCAGGAGAAAAGCGTGTTCACGGCCAATATCCCGATTGGAGCCGGAGTGAAATACAAGATAGGCCAACGGCTGAACCTCGGACTTGAATGGATAATGAGCTTCTCGCTGAGCGACAAACTCGACGGTGTGGAAGACCCATACGGCATAAAGAGCAACGGAATGTTCAAGAACACCGATTGTTATAGCACGCTGCGACTGTCTGTCACGTATGACATCATGGCGAAATGCAAGACTTGTAATAACGATAGAGACTGAAAGAATAAATATGACAGGCCAAATAGACATGGAGCGCATACCGCGCCACATAGCCGTGATAATGGACGGAAACGGACGCTGGGCCACACAGCACGGGCGTGAACGCAGTTTCGGACATCAGGCGGGAGTGGAGGCAGTGCGCCGCATCACGTCGGAGTGTACACGACTGGGTGTGAAATATCTTACGCTATATACTTTCTCGACAGAAAACTGGAACAGGCCTGCCGATGAAATATCGGCGCTGATGGGACTGGTGCTCACTTCGCTCGAAGACGAGATATTCATGAAAAACGATGTGCGTTTCAGGGTTATCGGCGATATGAACAGACTGCCCGAGGCAGTGAGAGAGAAACTGCGTGAGACGGAGGAGCACACCGCCGGCAACAAAGCGATGACGATGGTTGTCGCATTGAGCTACTCGTCTAAGTGGGAGATAACGAACGCGATGCGCCAAATAGCCGGAGAGGTGCAGGCGGGAACGCTATCTCCCGACAGCATTGACGAGCAGACCATAGGCAGACACATGCAGACGGCGTTCATGCCGGATCCCGAATTGCTCATACGTACAGGCGGAGAACAGCGCATATCAAACTATCTTCTGTGGCAGATTGCCTATTCCGAACTGTATTTCTGCGACACGTTCTGGCCCGATTTCGATGAGAAAGAGCTGCATCGCGCCATCGGGAGCTATCAGGGCAGGCAGCGTCGGTTTGGCAAGACAGGAGCGCAGGTGGAGAAAGAGGAGAACAACAAGTAAACAACAATGAATAATAATCATATAATGTGTCACATAAATAAGATATTGCTGCTGATTGCCGTCGCGCTGGGAATGACCTCGCGGGTGGCCGCTCAGGAGAAAATCGTAAATCCGGACATCTCTTATTCTGGAACTCCCAGGATATGCATAATAGACGGAATAACCGTCAAGGGTGTGCAGGAATATGAGGATTACATGCTCACGGGACTATCCGGACTCTCCATCGGACAGCAAATCAGCGTGCCGGGCGCTGAGCTTACGGAGGCCGTGCGCCGCTATTGGCGCCACGGCCTGTTCTCCCAAGTGTCCATAACGGCAGACTCTATCGTAGGAAACAGAATATATCTGTGTGTCAATCTCGCCCTGCGCCCGAGGGTAAGCACCATCAACTACACCGGATTGAAGAAGTCGGAACGTGAGGATATGGAGGCGAAACTGGGCATTATGAAAGGTAGTCAGATTACGCCCAACATGATAGACCGGGCCAAGATACTCGCCAAAAGATACTTTGATGAAAAGGGCTACAAGAACGCCGAGATAAACATAACGCAGCGCGACGACGTGACTGGCAAGAACCAGGTAATTCTTGATGTGGATATCGACAAGAAAGACAAGATGAAAGTGCGGCAGATCACCATAGAAGGCAACAACAACCTGAGCGCGTCCAAAATCAAGGGCGGACTGTTCCGCAAGGGTGCCTTTGCCAAGACACACGAGGCCGGCAAGCTGTCTTCTTTCCTGAAATCAAAGAAATTCACCACCGAGAGATACGAACAGGACAAGCTGAATCTTATAGACAAGTATAATGAGCTGGGTTACAGGGATATGGCCATACTCGAGGACAGTGTCTGGAATCATGACGAGAACCACGTGAACATTTATGTCAAGATAGATGAAGGCCAGCGATACTATATCCGCGACATCACGTGGGTGGGCAATACAGTGGTCACGACCGACATGCTGAACTACATGCTGGGCATGAAGAGAGGCGATGTGTACGACCAGAAGAAGCTGAACAAGCGTCTGCGTGAGGATGAAGACGCCGTGGGCAACTTCTATTGGAACAACGGTTATCTATTCTACGAGCTTGACCCTGCGGAGGTCAATATCGTGGGAGACTCCATCGACTTGGAGATGCGGATCACGGAAGGCCCCAAAGCCCATATCAACGCTGTGAGAATATTCGGTAACGACCGTCTTTATGAAGAGGTGGTGCGCCGCGAACTGCGTATCAAACCCGGCGACCTGTTTTCCAAGGATGCGCTGATGCGCTCGGCGAGAGAAATAGCCTCCATGGGATTTTTCGACCCGGAGAAGGTCGAGCCGGACATCAAGCCTAATCCGGACGACGGTACTGTTGACGTGAACTGGCCTCTTGAGCAGAAGTCCAACGACCAGGTCGAGCTGTCGCTCGGTTGGGGACAGACCGGTGTCGTGGGCCGTGTGTCTCTCAAACTCAACAACTTCTCGATGCGAAACCTGTTCGGACGCAACAAGATGCACCGCGGAATAATGCCTATCGGCGACGGTGAGCAACTTGCGCTGAGTGCCCAGACCAACGGTACATATTATCAGTCGTACAGCCTTAACTACTCGGCTCCGTGGTTCGGAGGCAAGCGTCCCGACGCATTTAACGTCGGAGTGTCTTATTCAAAGCAGACCGACGTGTCGAGCAACTACTATAACAACAGTTGGATGAACAACTATTACGGCTACTACGGAGGTTACGGCAGCTACAATAACTACTACAACAACTACGAGAGCTATCTCGACGACGATAAGTACGTACAGCTTCTCGGCCTCTATCTCGGCTGGGGCAAGCGTCTGCGCTGGCCAGATGACTACTTCCAACTCTCGGCAACCCTCGCTTATCAGCGCTATATGTTGCGCGACTGGCGTTACTTCATAATCTCAAACGGTAATTGCAACAACATCAACCTGGGCATCACCTTGTCGCGTGTAAGCACCGACAACCAGCTCTTCCCCCGTCGCGGTTCGGAGTTCATGGCGTCGGTCACCCTCACGCCGCCATGGTCGGCATTCGACAACAAGGATTACAGCAACCTCGCCACAAACGCCAACTCGGCCACTTTCGAGGCCGAACAGCAGGAAAAATACCGCTGGATAGAGTATCACAAGTGGAAGTTCAAGACCAAGACATATACCGCGTTGACAGGCGGCACCAAGTGCTTTGTGCTCATGACGCGTGTGGAGTTCGGCTTGCTCGGCTCGTACAACAGCCATAAGAAATCACCCTTTGAGACATTCTACATGGGTGGCGACGGTATGAGCGGCTACTCGACCGGATATGCCCAGGAGACGATCGGACTGCGAGGCTACGAGAACGGCTCTCTCACACCTTACTCGGCACCCGGATATGCCTATGACCGCTTCACGCTCGAACTGCGCTATCCGTTCATGCTTGGCAACACCACCATTTACGGCCTGGCGTTCCTCGAAGGCGGAAACGCATGGAGCGAGACGAAGAAGTTCAATCCGTTCGACATGAAACGCTCGGGCGGAGCGGGTGTGCGCATCTTCCTGCCCATGGTCGGTCTGATGGGTATCGACTGGGCTTACGGTTTCGACAAGACACTCTCCACGGGCGTGAAGGGCGGCAGCCAGTTCCACTTCATTCTCGGACAGGAGTTCTGATATAGTGCGGCAGCGGGCTCGTATGCCTGTCTCGCCACCGCGTATTATTCACCAACTAACAGTTAAGAACCATGGGAAAGAAACTTATCAACACACTCAGGGCGATCATGCTGGTAGCGGCCATCGCCCTGTTGCCCACTGAGGCAGGCGCACAGAAGTTCGCGCTTGTAGACATGGACTACATATTGAAGAACGTTCCGGCCTACGAGCGTGCCAACGAGCAGCTCAATCAGGTCTCCAAGAAATGGCAGGCAGAGGTGGAAGCCCTCGCCACCGAGGCCCAGACAATGTATAAAAACTACCAGAACGAGGTCGTCTTCCTGTCTCAGGAGCAGAAAAAATCCCGGCAGGAGGCAATAGTGGAAAAGGAAAAGCAGGCAGCCGAACTGAAAAAGAAATATTTCGGGCCGGAAGGTGAGCTGTTCAAGAAGCGTACCAGCCTGATGACTCCTATACAGGAAGAGATATACAACGCGGTGAAAGACATCGCCGACCTGCGCGGCTACCAGCTTATCCTCGACAGGGCGAGCGATGCCGGGATTATATTCGGAAGCCCGAAGATAGACATAAGCAACGAGGTGCTGCAAAAGTTGGGATATAACTGATGGGATTAAGAAAATATCAATAACAAACAAATATAAAACGACAATGAAGAAATTAATTTTAATGCTCATGTTGTTCGCTCCCGTGGCCACATTCGCCCAGAAGTTCGGACACGTGAACGTGCAGGAGATTATCCAGGCGATGCCTGAGTACACAAAGGCGAAAACAGAAGTCGACGCCCTTCAGAAACAGTATGAGGACGACTTGAAAGGCATGCAGGACGAGCTTACCAAGAAGTCGCAGGCATACGAGACGGAGCGCGAGAAGCTGCCCGAGAATATCCGTCAGCGCCGCGAGCAGGAGCTGCAGGAGATGTATCAGAAGATACAGCAGAGCTATCAGGACAACCAGCAGGCTCTCGGCAGGGCATCGCAGGAGAAGATGCAGGCTATCACCACCAAGATCGTCGACGCCATCAAGCAGGTGGGTCAGGCAGGAGGATATGTCTACATAATGGATATCGCAGGCGGAGTGCCCTACATCAGCACGACACTCAGCACAGATGTCACCACCCAGGTGAAGACACAGCTCGGGTTGAAATAATTCCGAGAGATAAATGCCGCAGACAGGCGCAACCGGAACAGCCCGTGGCTGACGGATGCGGGTCTGCGGTTTTTGTTTTAACATACCGCTCGCCGGAACACAAATAGCGGCCTGCGGCAACCGAAATCCTCCCTAAAAGAACACATCATGAGACGATTTATGATTATCATGACGGCAATGGCGGCGCTGTCGGCAACCGCGCAGACAGAGAATGCCGCCCGTCAGGCGGATGAAGCCGGAGCGCCCGCCGCAACATCCGTGCACGGCAACCGTGCAGCCGCAGCGCCATTGGAGCGCCAGCAGGCGGTACAGACATTGAAATTCGGCTACCTGAGCTATGATGCCGCCTTGCGGGCGATGCCCGAGTATGCCGAAGCCGGCCGCCAGTTGAGCGAGCTGAGAGCCAAGTACGATGCCGAGGCCAAGCGGGTGGAGACGGAGTTCAACAAGAAATACGAGGAGTTTCTCGAAGGGTTGAAAGACTTTCCGCAGACCATACTGCAAAAGCGGCAGAGCGAGTTGCAGGAGTTTCTCGCCCGAAACATAGCTTTCAAGGAAGAGAGCTCACGCCTGTTGGCGGCGGCCGAGCGTAACGTATACTCTCCGCTGCACGACAGGTTGGCTGCCATACTGAGGAAAATAGGCGAGGAACGGGGCTATGCCTTTATCGTGAACACGGACAACAACTCGTGTCCGTTCATCAGCCGGGCCGTGGGCGAGGATATCAGCCGGGCCGTGGCCGAACAGTTCTGACATGCGGCCAAGACACACAAGCGAATAATGAGAACACTGCCATCAGCTCCCGGACCGATAGGTATCTTCGATTCCGGCTACGGCGGACTGACAATCCTTCACGGAATACGCCGCCTGCTGCCGCGATACGACTATCTGTATCTCGGCGATAACGCCCGCGCCCCATACGGGACACGCTCGTTCGACGTGGTTTATGAGTTCACCCGGCAGGCTGTGATGAGACTGTTCGACATGGGCTGCCATCTCGTCATTCTCGGGTGCAACACCGCCTCGGCGAAAGCCCTGCGGACCATACAGCAGAACGACTTGCCCGCCGTTGACCCCTCACGCCGTGTGCTCGGAATCATCCGCCCCACGGCAGAGATTATAGGCTCCATCACCCGATCGCGCCATGTGGGCATACTCGCCACAGAGGGCACGATAAGGAGCGAGAGCTACAACCTCGAAATAACAAAGCTGTATCCCGACATACATGTCTCGGGAGTGGCATGCCCGTTCTGGGTGCCGCTCGTGGAGTATAATGAGGGGGACAGTCCGGGTGCCGACTACTTTGTGAAGAAGCGGATAGACCAGCTCATGTCGCTCGACGGCGATATAGACACCATCATCCTCGGGTGTACCCACTACCCGCTGCTGATGCCCAAGATACGCCTTTACACGCCCGCCGGGGTGACGGTGGTGTCTCAGGGCGACTATGTGGCGGCCAGTCTGAAAACATATCTCGGGCAGCATCCCGAGATGGACCGCAAGTGTTCCACAGGCGGCAGCGTGCATTATCTGACAACGGAGAACCCCGACAAGTTCAGGGAGTCGGCCAGCATATTTCTCAAAGAGCGGATAGGCGTGGACAGCATCACCCTGCCTTGACGGCCGGCATGTCCGGGGATGGTCTTGAGCCGTGCGAAAGGTTATAAACCGGTTACGCCCGCTTTCCGAACATATCGGGAAAGCGGGCGTAACCGGTTTTTGTACGAATAAAATCATGTATTTGACACATCGTTTTCTGTTGAAATAGAAAGCGAAGACGATACACACCGCTATATGCGATGCGATATGTTCCCTGTTTCAAAATGATAGTTGCGCCGATTTTCCGCAACGGGATGCCCGTCGGAGTGTGATTAGCCGCTAACCGCGTCGCGTTTAGATACCCGTTGGCTTGCATTTAGCGTCTAAATGCAAGCCAACGGGTATCTAAACGGAAAAAGATTTCAGATAGATGGCGTTGGTTTGGTATGGGAAGTAATATGTGAAAGACATATTAGGCTGGCATACAGGTGGTTGCGTAAAACAGCCCAAAACTCGCTTATTTTAGGCCGTGGGATTTACATTTTGAAACAAACGAATTATGAGAGGTGTTTTGTAAAGATAGTTGATAGTTTTGCGTAGCATGTTTTTTCAAGCGTGGGGTATGCCGGGGTGAGTCCAGAATCCCTTCTCCAAAAAAACTCGTTACGATGCCATATTCTCGCAAAATCTCCGTAAATTTGTAACGAAGTAAAAAAACAAATGTCATGACACAGGAAGAGAAAACAAAGATAGAAGAGAGAATAGTGGACGTGCTCAAAACGGTTTACGACCCTGAGATACCGGTGAACATATATGACCTCGGACTGATATACAAGGTTGATGTCAAAGACGGCGGCGAGGTGGAGGTGGATATGACGTTCACTGCACCGTCGTGTCCGGCGGCCGACTTCATACTTGAAGACGTGCGGCAGAAGGTGGACAGCGTCGAGGGCGTGGCGAGCGCCACCGTGAACCTCGTGTTCGAGCCTGAGTGGGACAAGAGCATGATGACCGAAGAGGCCCGTGTGGAGCTGGGATTCGAGTGATGTCCGTGCCGGTGACGCCTCCCGGGGCACACCGGCCGGCTAAATCCGTTCACCTTAATAAATCCGTAAAGCGTATGAAGCCAATATATTTCATTTCCGATGCCCATCTCGGTTCTCTCGCCATAGAGCACGGGCGGATGCACGAGCGCAGGCTCGTGCGGTTTCTCGATGACATAAAGCACAAGGCGGCGGCGGTATATCTGCTCGGCGATATGTTTGATTTCTGGTACGAGTACCGCACGGCGGTGCCGAGGGGATATACCCGTTTTCTCGGCAAGCTGTCCGAACTGACCGACATGGGCGTGGAGGTACACTTCTTCACGGGCAACCACGATATCTGGGCCTACGACTATCTTGAAAGCGAGTGCGGCGTGACGCTGCACAAGCGGCCGCTCACCACCGAGATATACGGCAAGACGTTCATGCTCGCCCACGGCGACGGGCTGGGCGACCCCGACCGCAAGTTCAAACTGATACGCAGGGTGTTCCACAACGCCCTGTGCCAGCGCATGTTCTCCGCCCTGCACCCACGCTGGGGGCTGGCTTTCGGCCTGGCCTGGGCACGCCACAGCCGCATGAAGCGGCCGGATGGAGAGGAACCGCCATACATGGGCGAAAACCGCGAGCATCTCGTGCTATACACCAAGGAATACATAAGGAGCCATCCGGATATCGACTTCTTCATCTACGGTCACCGGCACATAGAGCTTGACCTGCAACTGACAAAGAAGGCGCGTATGCTTATCCTCGGCGACTGGATAACACAGTTCACATACGCCGTGTACGACGGGGAGCACATGTTTCTCGAAGAGTATGTTGAGGGCGAGAGCATGCCGTAACCATCGCTCCGGGGCCACACGAAAAGCAATAACCGGCGACAAGCAATGAGGCATCGACACATAACAACAATCTTTTTGCTATGTATATTCATTATACTTGCGTCGTGCAGCCGACATTATGACCTGCCCGGGCGTCTGACGTCTATATACGGTATGATAGAGACTGACCCCGACGAGGCTGAGACCCGCATCGCCGCCATGGCCGACAGCATGGCTGCCGCCCCGTTGCCCGAGCGCATGTATTTCGACCTTCTCAGGCTCAAAGTCATGGCCTACACATATCATGAGTACACATCGGACAGCATCGCAGTGCGTCTCGTGCGCTATTATGAGGACGAGGACGACGAACGTATGCTGCCCGAGGTGTACTATTACGCCGGAAAGGTGTACAAATCGCTGCGCGACAACCCGCAGGCCACAGACTATTTCCAAAAAGCCGCCGACCTGCTGCCCGACGAACCGAGCCGGCTGAGGAGCAGAATATACTATCAATTAGGAGATATTTATAAATTTCAGGTAATGCCTGAAAAAGCTTTGGAAATGTATAAAAAGTCATACATAGACGATAAGCATCTCAAAGACACCACAAGTATGATTTTCTCTTTGCGCGATGTCGGCAGCATGTATCGGGCAAAGAAAGAGTTCAACCCGGCACTTCATTTTTACAATAAAGCATTGGCCTTGACCCGTGAGCAGGGAAATAAAGACATGGAAGCCACCGTTTGCGGACAGATGGCAAAACTATACATTTATATTTCGGATTTTGAGACTGCTAAAAAGTATCTTAAAATATCGACAGACTACGATGACCCGTACGACAGAAACAGCATACTTGGCATTAAGGCCAGCCTTTATCGTGAAACCGGGAATATCGATTCTGCCGTTTATTGTTATCAGAAGCAGATAACCGGGAATGATATTTACGCAAGACGGGAAGCATACAGGGAGCTTGCCGAATACAGCATGTCCAAAGGCGAACAAGGCAAGACATTTCATTACTTAAAGCAATTCCAGATGACAACCGATACCATACAGCAAATAACATCGGCCGAAGCCGTTGCACAAGCTGATGCCGCATATAACTATAAGTTGCGGGAGAAAGAGATAATTAGGTTGAAAGAGGGAAAAAAGAACATGCACAGCCTCATAATCCTTATATTGGCAGTTGGTATTACTATGACAACTATATTTTTGCTGATAATAGTATATTATAAGCAGAAGAGAGCTTTGCTGAGATATAAACTTGAAAGGTATAAGGCTCTGGTATTGCAAGAGAATGAAAGGAAAAAACATGAAAATGATACGGGAAAGGAAATAGAAGATTATGACATATACAAGAATATTGTATACTTAATTAATAATCCTGTATCGAATAGGCGTTTACGCACCGAAGATTGGGAAGAATTGCGCAAAGCGATAAATGAAGTGTCACCGGATTTCGATCAGAAGCTGAGCGAATTGTGTAAAATGAGCGAAAAGGATTACCGTCTCTGCCTGCTTTTGAAGGTCGGTATATCATTGAGCGACATCAAAGAGTTTATCAATCTAACGGGTTCGGGAGTATGTTCGGCACGGAACAAACTTTATAATCGTGCTTTCGGAGAGAAAAAGCACCCAGAGGAGTGGGACAAGATAATACGCTCATTATAAATAGCTTACACGAATTTGCGGACAGTTTTGCGGACAAGTTTTACTTCGCTAAAATAAATTGCGGACAGTTTTGCAAACTTGATTTCTTTGTGTTTAATCGATTTATTCATACTTTTGGCGATGAAAATGAATTAAATGATAAAGCGTATGAAAGCAAATCTATTAACAATGGCAGCCTTTATGATAATCTGCGGCAGTATTATGGCAAAAGATGTTATTCCGTTAGAGGAGCTAATTGAAAACAACGGTAAAGGTAAACCTAATATAACAAATAATCCGGAAGTGTCATACGAGGATGGAACCATTGAAATTCGGTGCGACTCTACGATAGAAAATGCTACTGTATCTATTAAAGATGAATATGACAATACAATCTATATGACAATGGGAAATATCGGAAACACTCCTCAACAAATAAACATTCCGGAGGATGTAGACAATGAAAAAGTATCCATCGAAATCATTACGGACGACAAAGCATTCAAAGGGGAATTCTTGATAGAAAAATAATTATATTTATTTCACATAAAAAAAGAAAAAGATTATTCTATTTGTTTAAGCATGTTTGCTGGTGTTGTATAGTTGTGATAATGAAGAGAGGGTCATGAACAAAGACTCTGAGGTTGACAATGTAATGTTGACTTACGGTGTGGACACAGACCTGCTAAACAGTATTAACGCTAATTTGGCGGAACGCTTAGGGACTGATACCAGAACAACCGTAACAATGACAGAACAGGAAGCACAGGAAATTTTATCGCCATTGGTACAGCAAGGATGTGAAATGAGAAATGAACTTGTGCAGTTAGCGGAAGATGAAAAGATTGACTTATCAGCTATGGAAGTGAAAGAGTTGAAAGATATGAACGATTACGATGTTTGTCAAGTTTTGTTGTTCTCTTTGCAACAGAATGTTTTTATCATGATAGCGGGCGGCCATCTGATGGCCGCCCGCTGTCTTTTTGCTCGTTTCGGCGAGTGTATTGCTTCTTAGAGCAGCTCCATTGTGTCTGTGGCAATCATCAGTTCCTCGTCTGTGGGAACGACAACGACCGTCACCTTGGAGTCGGGAGCGGATATGATTGTTTCCTCACCGTGTACGGTGGCGTTCTTCTCGTTGTCGAGTTTCACGCCCATCCACTCCATGTCGCGGCACACTTCCTCGCGCATGTTTGCTTGGTTCTCGCCAACTCCGGCAGTGAACACGATGATATCCGTGCCTCCCATGGCGGCAGCGTATGCGCCTACATATTTCTTTATGCGGTAGAAGTACATGTCGAGAGCGAGTCGGGCTTTCTCGTCGCCGTTCTTGGCCGCGGCGTCAATCTCGCGCATGTCGCTTGAAATGCCGGTGATACCGAAAAGGCCGCTCTTTTTATTGAGCAGGTTGGAGATGCCGTCGGCATCGAGACCGAGCTTTTTCTGGATGAAAGATACCGCTCCTCCGTCGATGTCGCCCGAGCGGGTGCCCATCATCACGCCTTCGAGCGGGGTGAGACCCATTGTCGTGTCTATGCACTTGCCATTCTCAACGGCGGCCACTGAGCCTCCGTTGCCTATGTGGCAGGTGATGACGCGCTTCTCCTCGGGCTTCACGCCGAGAAACTCGCATACGCGCTTTGACACATAGCGGTGGCTCGTGCCGTGGAAACCGTAGCGGCGGATGGCATACTTGTCATACAGTTCGTAAGGTATGGCGTACATATACGCCTTGGCGGGCATCGTCTGGTGGAAAGCGGTGTCGAACACTCCTACCTGCGGCAGGCCGGGCATCAGCTCGCTCACGGCGTTTACGCCTTTGAGGTTGGCGGGGTTATGGAGCGGTGCGAGGTCGCTGCACTCCTCGAATACTTTGAGCACTTCGTCCGTCAGCACCACGCTCTTGTTGAACTTCTCGCCGCCATGCACCATGCGGTGACCGACAGCATCAATCTCTTTGAGGTCTTTGATAACTCCTATTTCGGGGTCGGTGAGCAGACTGAAAATGAACTTCACTCCCTCTGTATGCTCGGGAATGTCGTGCATTATCTGCTTTTTCTCGCCGTTGGCGAGCTTCACTTTCACGAAAGCGTTGTCGAGTCCTACGCGCTCGGCGCCGCCCGATGTCATCACTGAGCGGTCGTCCATGTTGTACAGCGCGTACTTGATAGACGATGAACCGCAGTTCAGAACCAAAATTTTCATTGTTTTTTATTTAAAGTTTATTTCCTTATTTCTTTGCGTCCATTGCCTGGCAGGCGGTTATTGCCACCATCTTGTATATGTCGTCTACCGAGCATCCGCGGCTGAGGTCGTTCACCGGGCGTGCGATGCCTTGGAGGATGGGGCCGAGCGCCTCTGCGTCACCCAGTCGCTGAACGAGTTTATAGCCGATGTTTCCCACTTCGAGATTGGGGAATACGAGCACGTTGGCGTGTCCGGCAATGTCGCTGCCCGGGGCTTTCTTCTCTCCGACAGACGGAACGAGAGCCGCGTCGGCTTGCAGTTCGCCGTCGACTTTCAGTCCGGGATCCATTTCCTTCGCTATTTTTGTCGCTTCAACGACCTTGTCCACTACCTCATGGCTTGCGCTGCCCTTTGTCGAGAAGCTCAACATTGCCACGCGCGGGTCGGCAAATCCTGCCACGCTCTTTGCTGTCTGAGCCGTGCATACGGCAATCTGGGCAAGCTGGTTGGCGTCGGGCATAGGCGTCACGGCCACATCCCCGACCACGAGAATGCCGTTCTCACCGTATTGCGGCTGTTTGGTGATGAGCAGCATCGCTCCGCTTACACAGCTTATGCCGGGGGCGCACTTTATGATTTGCAGGGCGGGGCGCAGGGTGTCGCCGGTGGTGCTGAGCGCGCCGCTGATCTGTCCGTCGGCACCTTCGGTCTTGATAATCATGCAACCGAGATACAACGGGTTCTTTACCAGTTCGCGAGCCTGTTCTATCGTCATTCCTTTCTTCTTGCGGATCTCGGCGAGTTGCTCTGCATATTCCTCTGCCTTGGGATTGTTTTCCGGGTCTATGAGTGTGGCTTTGCCGATGTGCTCAAGGCCGTATTCCTTGCACATGGCCTCTACCTTGGCCGGGTTTCCGATGAGAATGAGGTCTGCTATCTCATCGCGCAGCACCATGTCTGCCGCTTTCAGTGTACGCTCCTCTTCCGCTTCGGGGAGCACGATGCGCTGTTTGTTGTTTTTAGCGCGTTCAATGATTTGTTGTACTAAATCCATAGTTGTTTTTATTATGTGTTTTCTATATATTATCCGGTATAGCTAATTGACTACAAAAGTAAAAAAAATATTCCGAAAAAGTGCTGCCGGTTGAATGGTTTTTAAAGGTTAAAAGGTAAAAAAGTAAAAGGTAAGGCATCTTTAAGCGTAGCCCTTTACCCTTTACCCTTTCAGCCTTTTTACCTTTAAGATTATCCTATCAATTCTCTTGTGAGTATGCTTTCGAGTTTTTCGGCCGACAGCCGTTGTTGAAAAGCCCCGTTGATGGCTGTCGTAATGCTTCCCGTCTCTTCCGATACCACAATTGAGATTGCGTCGCTTTCCTGTGACATTCCCATGGCGGCGCGGTGGCGCAGTCCCAGTTCTTTGGGGATGTCCAGACTGTGCGAGACCGGCAGTATGCAGCCGGCGGCCTTTATCCTTCCTTTTGATATTATCATTGCGCCGTCGTGCATGGGAGAGTTCTTGAAGAATACGTTCTCAATGAGCCGTTGCGTTATGGTGGCGTCTATACGTTCTCCCGTCTCAACAATGTCGTCGAGCGGCGATACACGCTCCATGACAATCAGAGCGCCTTCCTTGCGCCGGCTCATGCTCAGGCACGCAAGTACGATCTGTGTTATCTCTTCCTTCTTTCCTTCCAGTTTTTCATTTGTCTCGGATGAGAAAAGCCGCATCAGCATCTTCATCCGTCGGTTTGTACCGATGCTGTAAAGGAACTTGCGTATGTCGTCTTGAAACAGAATGACGAGACCGATCACTCCGACACTCACCAGCTTGTCCATTATCGAGCCAAGCAGCCGCATCTCCATTATCTGGGAAACGAACAGCCAGAGTACGACAAATACCATTATGCCGATGAACACATTCAGCGAGCGCGACTCTTTCATCAGCCGGTATATGTAGTAGAGCATCAGTGCCACCAGCAGGATGTCTATTGCGTCTTTTATTCCGAATTCGAAAAACATTATAGTCCGTTTGTTGTTTATTTATGTTTGAGTATCATTCTTGCCTGGTGGTATTTCACGTGCAGTGGCTGTTCTGTCAGGCTCATGCCGTGCTTTGCGTTTGGTCGTTGGTATTGTTTTAAAAGTCTTCCGACAGCCCCACAAGCCTCACGCACTCCACCGCCTGGCGCACGTCGTGTACCCTGAGTATCGATGCGCCGCGTGTCAATGCGATGGTGTTTAGTACTGTCGTGCCATTCAGTGAACCGTCGGGAGTGATGCCGAGCGGCTTGAATATCATTGTTTTTCGAGACAGTCCTACGAGTATTGGCAGTCCGAGCACTTGCAACTTGTCTGTCTCGGCGAGCAGTGCATGGTTCTGCTCCACTGTTTTGCCAAAGCCGAAGCCCGGGTCGAGAATGATGTCTTTCACTCCGGCGGCCCGCAGCATGTTAATATCGGCCGCGAAGCCTTTTATCATTTCATGCAATGTGGCACGTACCGACATGAGTATGTACGGCACGCCCAGTAGTCCGGCCATGGTGAACATCGGTGGTATGCTTGTCGCTGTTTCCGGTGACGGTGCCCCGTCGGCCTTTGTTTTTCCCGGTATGGCGTTTCCGGTGGGGGCTATCGGATTGGCGCTTCCGAACGCGCCATTTATATTTCCCGCCGATACGTCATTGATTATTGCGGCTCCATATTCCTCGACAGCCATGCGGGCCACATCCGGCCGGAACGTGTCCACGCTGACAGGCACTCCCGGCGCCTCACGGCATACGATGCCGAGGCCGTGTCGCAACCTGCTCATTTCCTCCGTCTCACTTACCTGTTCGGCTCCCGGGCGTGTTGAAAATGCGCCGACATCGATTATGTCGCCCCCCTGCTCGACTATGTCCTTTGTGCGGGCGGCAATCTCCCTCTCCGTCTGTTTCCGGCTTCCGGCATAGAAGGAGTCGGGCGTGACATTGAGAATGCCCATCACTTTCGGACGGTTGAAATCCATCAGTGTGCCGTTTATGTTTATTGTATAATCTGTTCGCTTGCTCATCGGTGTATGAATACGGTGGCAAAATTAAGCATAATAATCTTAATATGGTGATTATTGAAGTTTTTTTTCTGCAATGATACGGTCAATGCTTGTTATTATAAAACAAAAACGCGCACCGGTCTCTCCGATGCGCGTTTCATTGTATTGTGTGTTACAGGGAATGCCCTTCCCCTCATTGATTACTTCACCATCACCTTGACAGTCTTCACCGTTCCGTCGGCATAGTGCTTGCGGATGATGTTGATTCCCTTGCCAAGAGTGTTCAGACGGACACCGTTAACGCTGAATATCTCGTCACGCACAAGCCCGTCAGAGCCGCCGACATTGTCGATGCCTACCGTGCTTGCGTCATACTTCTTGGAGTTCTCGCCGTTGTTGAGCACGTAGATGTCGTAAACCTGGGCCTTGGTGCTGCCGCTCTTCTGCCATACGCGTACGAAGTACTCGCCTGTCTTGTCGCAAGACACGCGTGTCTTCTTGTAGTAGCGCTGTGTGGATGCCATCGACACGGTACCGATGCTGTCCCATGCCTCGCCGTCGGCAGACACCTGGATCTCGAGGTTGCCCGGATTGCCGTTGTTACCGTTGCCGACGTAAGTAACCACGTCGAACGGAGCGGCATACTTCTCGGTTGTCTCGATAGACGCCGTATAAGGCTCGCCGCTGGTCTTGCCGCCGAATGTGATGCATCCGGTTGTCGGAGTACCGCCAATCATGTCCTCGGCTGTCTCTGCGAAACGGCCTGTTGCGCCATTGCCGACAGCAGCCTCTGCCGTAAGAGTAAGCTCACCTGTTAGCACCTGTCCAGCGCTCTTCAATATCCATCCGTTTGGTGTGTTCGGGTTGATTACGCGAACGGCAGCGGGATCCGGTTTGTAGTAGTATACGATAGAGTCGTTGCCCTGAGAGTCCTTGACGGTCTCGGTGTGGTCAACCTCGTCTGAATAGTATTTCCATGCGTTCTTGCCCCAATAGTAGTAAGCGCTCTCCTTACCGATACCGCCGTTTTCGGAGTTATCCACGAACCAGTCGGCCGAGTTTGCGTCGAAGTGGGTGAGGGTGTCGATACGTATGGTCTGCGCGTTGAGGCTGTTGATTGCCACGTAATCGCTTGCGAGACCTGACTGAACGTATCCCTCGGCAACAGCGAAAGCGTAGATTTCAGTCGGCTCGGCCTTCAGTGTGATAGGCTCGACGTACTTCTGCGCCTTGGCCTTGTCGGTAACCACGCCGTAGCTGTAATAGATTTCGGCGCCTTCGGTTGCGCATGTCAGAGTGACAACGCTGTTGTCGGCATTCTTCTCGATAGAGATTGCCGGAGTGGCAGCCTGTGACATGATAACAACACCGAGTGAGGCAACGCTACTTGGCAAATAACCATCGGCAAGAGAAACGGCCTTCACTGTGCAAGCCTCTGTCAAAGTGAACGGCTCTGTATAGAGTGTGCTTGCCGTTGTAGGCTCGCTGCTGTCTGTTGTATAATATGTCACAGCGCTCTTGTTTGTATTTTCAATTGTGACAACAGTCTCCAAATTCTTGTTTTCCTGAGAAATCAACGGAGCTACGACAGCGGAAACATTTGTCTTTGTCTTGGCGACCATCTTCACCGCATTGCCGAGGATAACGGGCAATATGTCTTGGTTGGCGGCAGCCAGTCCTTCCTCTGTGTAAGGCAGGAAGAGATAAGTGTTGCGGGCCGCATTATGCTGGTGTATGGCGACCGCCTCACCGGCTGTGGCAAGAACGGCATCGTTTGCGAAATACTCACCGAGAGACACTCCGGTGATACCGCCGTCTGTCAACAATTCAAGGCCTGATGTGATATCGAGGTCGGCAAAGAGAGCGTTGTCTGCCATTTCAGTAGGAACAGTGACTGACATTTCCGAAGTAGCTACGGGCTTGCCATATCCCCATGCCTCATACATGGCGGCATTCATGTTGAGTACCGGCTCGTAAGCGATGGCGCTCTTCAATGTGGGAACGATACCTGCATTCGCGGCTACAGACGGAGCGACTACAATAGCGTCATAGTATTGCAGGCTGTCGAGTGTGATGTCGGCAACGGGATCTACCTGAGTCAGTTCCACACCATCGGTGGCACTGAGGAAGATATAGGCCATGTCGGCGTCGATTGTGGCCGCATCTGCTATATAAGCGACTTTCTTCGCTTTCTCCACATCCGGCGCGTCTCCGTCGTCGATGACGATAGACTGGATATCGAGACCACCCATGTCGGTAGAGATGGTGATGTCCACAGAGTCAACGACATCGGCCTTTACCTGCCATACCAATGTGCAGAGACCGTCGGGGCCAGGGCATATGCCGTTTGCCGGTCCGTCGATGTATTCCATGTTGTCATTTCCTTTAAATCCGCGGTCAGTGGCGGTACCGTTGGCAGACTTGGCTACGATTGTGACCTTTTGGCCGGCAGCAAGTTTGGGAAGGCTGAAAGCCATTTTCTTGCGGGCCACACGGATTGTCGTGGGGTCGAGCAGATAGTTGCCGTTGTTTTGCAATCCGCTGGTAGAGAAGTTGATGCCTCTCAACTCTTCGATTACCACCCCGTTTGCCATGAGTTCTCCCGACATCTTGGCATTGTCTTTCCATCCGGTTGTTTCGCCTGTGTTGGCGTCAGTTCGGTTGCTTACCCAGTTCGGGTCGGCGTTCAGGTTGGCTTTTGTCTCGGCGCTGTATCCTTTTGAGAAATCCCATGTCTTGCGGAATTGTGCGTCGACATTGAGAGACATCAAAAGCGAAAACGCCATTAATGTAAACAGTTTTTTCATTTTTTGTAATTTTGGTTTATTGAGTTATTTAGTAGATTAAAATATAGTTGGAGGCCACAAATGTAGTAATAAAATCCTGAATAAACAAATTTTATCCTGTTTTTAAGATACTTACATGCTTTCGAGCATCCTTTTTATCACCACGGAGCAAGATATTTCGCGGTTGGCTGCCTCGGGTATCACGAGCGAGTTTTCGCTCTCTATCACGTCGTCGGTCACTATCAGGCCGCGCCGTACCGGCAGGCAGTGCATGAATTTTCCGTTGTTTGTCACGGCCATGTGGGCCGCGTCTATTGTCCAGCCCGGATCTTTCGACAGGATCTTTCCGTAGTCTTCGGGTCGTGTCACGCCCGGACAGCTCCAATTCTTCGCATATACGAAGTCGGCTCCTTGGAGTGCTTTCATCTGGTCGTACTCGATACGGGCGTCACCGGCAAACTGCGGATCCAGTTCGTAGCCTTCGGGGTGGGTGATGACGAAATCCACGTCTGCGGCGTTCATCCATTGCGCGAATGAGTTTGGCACGGCTTGTGGGAGCGCACGGCAGTGCGGTGCCCAGGTGAGCACTACTTTAGGCCTTTTCGTGGTCTTGGCGGCCGGTTCCCCGCTATTCGTTCCGCAATCCTCACTTTTCGTAAATCCGTTATCCTGACGCTCGCTCACAGGGCGGCAACCGTCCCGGTTCTCGGTGATGGTTATCAGGTCGGCGAACGCCTGCAGTGGGTGCACCGTGGCCGTTTCCATTGCGAAGACGGGCTTCCCGCTATATTTGATAAACTGGTGCAGAACCGTTTCGGCATAGTCGTAGCCGCGGTCTGTGAGGCCGGCAAACGAGCGTACTCCAATCATGTCGCAGTAGCTCGCCATCACCGGTATGGCTTCGAGCAGGTGCTCGCTCTTGTCGCCGTCCATTATCACTCCGCGCTCGGTTTCCAGTTTCCATGCTCCCGCGTTCACGTCGAGCACAATCACGTTCATGCCCAGGTTCATGGCCGCTTTCTGTGTGCTGAGTCTTGTGCGCAGGCTGTTATTGAAGAAAATCATCATCAGGGTCTTGTTCTTTCCCAGATGCTGATATTTGAACCGGTCGTTCTTTATCTCTTGTGCCTCGGCCAGCGCTTGGCGCAGGTCGCCGATGTCTTCCACGTTGATGAATGTTCTCATTGCTGTCTGTCGTTATTGATTGTTATCTCTGTGCCTCTGCCGTGACGGCATGGTCTCATATTGCCGTGCCTGTACGTCAGAGGCTGTCGTTTATTCTATCTCCTTGTTTGTCCGTCACCGTCTATCAGCCACTTGTATGTCGTAATCTCTTCGAGCCCCATGGGGCCTCTTGGGCCGAGTTTCTGGGTGCTTATTCCTATTTCGGCTCCCAGTCCGAACTGTGCCCCGTCCGTGAAACTCGTCGGTGCGTTGACGTATACGCATGCCGCGTCGGCCTGTGAGCGGAACATTGTGGCATGCCTCTCGTCTTCCGTGATGATGCACTCGCTGTGTCCCGAGCCGTACCGGTTGATGTGGGCTATGGCCTCATCGAGGTCTTGCACTGTCTTGACGGCCATTTTATAGTCCATGAACTCCGTGCCGTAGCTGCTCTCGTCGGCCGGCATCAGCAACCCGGCGGGATACTTGCCCCGCAATGCGTCGAATGCCGCTTCGTCGGCGTATATTGTCACCCGGCTTTCCGCCAGCCGCGCGCACAGGTATGGCAAGTCTGCCAGCCGCCTGGCATTTACTATGAGGCAGTCGAGAGCGTTGCACACGCTCACCCGCCGTGTCTTGGCATTATGTATTATGCGCTCGCCTTTATCTCTGTCTCCCGTCTCGTCAAAGTAAGTGTTCACCACTCCCGCTCCCGTCTCGATTACCGGCACCCGTGCCGTGTCGCGCACGAAGTCTATGAGTCTCCTGCCGCCTCTCGGTATGCACAGGTCTATGTATCCCACGGCACCGAGCATCTCGGCCGTAGCCTCGTGTGTGGCCGGCAGCAGTGTGACCGCCTCCGGGCAAACCCCGTGCCTTGACAGCACGCCGTGTATCAGTTTTACGGCGGCCCTGTTGGAGTGTTCCGCGTCGCTTCCGCCTTTGAGCACACATGCGTTTCCGCTCTTGAAACATAGCGCGAAAACGTCGAACGTCACGTTAGGCCGGGCCTCGTATATCATGCCAATCACGCCGAAAGGCACGCTTACACGCCTCAGGCGCAGTCCGTTGTCGAGTGTCCGCTCCGTCAGCGTGCGTCCCAGCGGCGATGGCAGCCGGCTCACGTTGAGCATGTCGGCCGCTATGGCGTCGAGCCGTTCGGGCGTGAGCAGTAGCCGGTCGTAGAGCGGGTTGCCCCGTCCCATCTTCTTCAAGTCCCCGGCATTGGCTTCCAGTATCTCGGTCTTGCATTCGGTAATCGCCGCCGCCACGTCCGTCAGCACCTCGTTTCGTTTCTTGTCGGTGAGCAGTGCCAGACTGCGGCTTGCCGTCTTGGCGGCCGTTAATATTGATTTCATATCGGTAGATTATTTTATTTGGCTGATATACAGAATGCCGATGCCGGTTGTCTTCCGGCAATCGGCATCCGTTATCGTTGTTGCAAAAATAGTGTTTTATTTCCTTTCGGCCAAGTTTTGGTGCCGGTTTTGCTCTTACATTTTGCCTTATCGGTAAATTATCGCATATAATTAGTATGTTTCACCGTATATTTATCGTTTGATGACTTGGGTATGGTGGCGAGACGGTTTTCCGCATCAATGATTTGCCTGTGGTAGGCGTGCCACTGTGCCTGTTGGCTTTCACATCGTCATAATGTCATGCCGGTGAAGTAGGAAAGGCCTGTTCCGATACTATTTTGTACGAATAAAGTCACGGATTTAACACTTTGTTTTTCGTTGAGATAGAAAACGAAGACGATATACACCGCTATATGCGATGCGATATACCGCTTTTCGACGGATGGCGAAAGGCGTTTTTTTCCGCAACGGGATGCCCGTTGGAGTGCGTTCGGTTGCCGGTCGCGTCGCGTTCGGCATCCCGTTGGCTTGCGTTCAGCGTCTGAATGCGAGGCAACGGGACGTTAAACGCAAGAAATAGTGAGGGTAGGTGTGGTGGATATGGTAGGGGATGTGGGTTTATTGGGTGCATTTTGTTGATATACAGATAGTTGTGGAAATCTGTCCATGATTCGCTTATTTTCGGCTGTCGCCTTTTTAATTTTAAACGGTTGAAATATGAGAGGCGTTTTGTAAAGATAATTGGTGGCGGTGCCAAGACCGGTTTTCATTGTGCCGATGCGTTGTTATGGATTTTCATCCTTTGCGTGACAAATTGTCTGTGACGTGTCTTTTTGGTTAAATAACGTAAAAAACCGGATGTGGTATCCGTTGTACACTTGTTTTTGTTAACTTTGTGACTTGAAGAATCTTTATCTTAATAAAAAAAACATGTGGCCTATGAAATCAAGAATATTATTGCTGTCGGCAATGATGTGCGGTGCCATTGCCGTGAGTGCGCAGACACTTCCGTATCAAAATCCAGAACTTACCGCCCGCGAGCGGGCCGTTGACTTATGTGCCCGGCTTACCCTTGAGGAGAAAGCCGCGCTGATGCTCGACGACTCTCCGGCAATACCGAGGCTTGGCATAAAGCGGTGGCAGTGGTGGAGCGAGGCTCTGCACGGTGTCGCCAACATGGGAGGAGTGACTAATTTTCCCGAGCCGATAGGCATGGCCGCCTCGTGGAACGACGCACTGGTATACCGTGTGTTCGACGCGGTCAGCACCGAGGCGCGCGCCAAGTGGAACGAGCTGACGGCCCGTGGAGGCGATGTCACCCGCTTTCACGCCCTGTCGGTGTGGACTCCCAACGTGAACATTTTCCGTGATCCGCGCTGGGGACGCGGACAGGAGACATACGGCGAAGACCCTTACCTGACGGGAGTGATGGGCAGTGCGGTGGTGCGTGGCCTGCAAGGCCCGGAGGACTCCAAGTACCGCAAGCTGTGGGCGTGCGCCAAGCACTATGCCGTGCATAGCGGACCGGAGTGGAGCCGGCATACGGCCGACATCAACAACATATCAGCCCGAGACCTGTGGGAGACCTATCTGCCTGCCTTCAAGACTGTGGTCGAGGATGCACGGGTGCGCGAGGTGATGTGCGCCTACCAGCGTTACGACAACGAGCCTTGCTGTTCGAGCACCAGGCTGCTGCAAGACATACTGCGCAACGAGTGGGGGTTCGACTATCTTGTGGTGAGCGATTGCGGCGCGGTGACCGATATCCACGCCAATCATAAGGTGGCGAGCGACGCCGTGCACTCGGCGGCCCGCGCCACGCTGGCCGGAACAGACGTGGAGTGCGGCTTCGACTATGCCTACAAGAGCGTTCCGGAGGCCGTCCGTCGCGGACTGATAACGGAGGCGGAGGTAGACAAGCATGTAGTCAGGCTGCTTGAAGGGCGCTTCGACCTCGGCGAGATGGACGACCCGTCGCTCGTGTCGTGGAGCAAGATACCATCGTCGGTGCTTGAAAGCAAGGAGCACCGCCAACTCGCTCTCGACATGGCTCGCCAGACAATAACGCTGCTTCAGAACCGGAACGGCATACTGCCGCTTGGAAAAGGCGAGAGGATAGCCGTCATAGGGCCGAATGCCGACAACAAGCCCATGATGTGGGGAAACTATAACGGAACGCCTACGACCACCGTCACCATTCTCGACGGCATACGGCGGGAAAACAGGAAGGTGGTGTACCATCAGGGTTGCGACCTTACCGACAGCCGCATCGTGACCCCGCTTTTCGACGAGTGCTCTTTCGAGGGGCGCAAGGGATTTAAGGGAACGTTCTGGAACAACACCGCACGCGAGGGCAAGCCTGTTGCCACGGAATACTACACGCAGCCTTTTGCCAAGACAACGGCAGGCAACTACCAGTTTGCCCCTGGCGTGAACCTTACTGATTTCAGTGCCCGGTATGAGACGGTGTTCCGTCCAACGAAGTCGGGCGAGGTGGTTATCAACGTGGAGTCGGTAAGTCGTTTCGACGTGGTTGTCAACGGCGAGGTGAAGGTGAGGCACGCCACGTGGCGCACCACACCCACCCGCACGCCTATAAAGGTGGAGGCCGGGCGCGAGTATAAGATAGAGATACACTTCGCCCACATGCCCACTTACGGAGCGAGCATCAAGGTAAACATAGGCACCGAGTCGGAGATTGACTACTCAGACATAATCGGACGGCTGAAAGGCATAGACAAGGTGGTGTTCGTAGGGGGCATCGCCCCGAGTCTCGAAGGGGAGGAAATGCCCGTGGAGATAGACGGATTCAAAGGCGGCGACCGCACTCATATAGAGCTTCCGGCCGTGCAGCGCGACTTCTTGAAGGCTCTCCGTGAGGCCGGCAAGCGGGTCGTGTTTGTGTGCTGCTCCGGCTCCGCCATTGCGTTGAGGCCCGAGACGGAGAGCTGCGAGGCGATAGTGCAGGCATGGTATCCCGGCATGGAGGGCGGCACGGCTGTCGCCGATGTGCTGTATGGCAGGGTGTGCCCGTCGGGTAAATTGCCCGTCACGTTCTATTCGTCGTCCGACCAGCTCGGAGACTTCGAGGATTACCGCATGGAAGGCCGCACATACCGCTACATCCGTAGTTTCAAGCCTCTCTTCCCGTTCGGTCACGGCCTGTCGTATACCACGTTCGACATCGGCGAGGCAAGGCTGTCCTCAACCACGGTGGGTACCGGAGGCGTGACTATGGAAATACCGGTGACGAACACCGGCACTCGCGACGGTGCCGAGGTGGTGCAGGTATATGTGCGGAACCCTGCCGATCCGGAAGGTCCGATGATGCAGTTGCGTGGTTACTGCCGCCTCGATGTCAAGGCGGGAAAGACCGCCACGGCCTCGATAGCCCTCACGTCCAAGTCGTTCGAGTGGTTTGACGGGCAGACGAATACCATCCGTGTCAAGCCCGGAACGTACGAGCTGCTCTACGGCAACTCGTCTGCCGGGGAGGCGTTGAGAAGGGCGACGGTCACGGTGGAATGAGAAACAGGGTGTTGCCTTGCGGCTTTTGTCAGCGTGGCAACACCCCGTTTTGATACGCATATATGCTTCTTTCCGTAATAGACGGGCGAATTTCCCGATACATACAAACTCTTTTTTTATATATATCCAATGTGTAAAAGAATTTTTCATGCACTGGTTCTGGCAGCGTGCGTCACGGCGGCACATGCGCAGAACCCCATAATCCGCAACCAGTTTACGGCCGACCCCACGGCCAGAGTGTTCAACGGGCGTGTATATCTCTTTCCGTCGCACGACATCATAAGTCCCGTAGCGCCGGAGAAACGTTGGTTCGCGATGCCTGATTACCACATGTTCTCGTCGACAGACCTCGTTGAGTGGACCGATCACGGCGTGATCCTCTCTCAGGAACAAGTGCCTTGGGGCGATCCGGCCGCTTACTCCATGTGGGCGCCCGATTGCGTGGAGCACAACGGCAAGTACTATTTCTTCTTTCCCGACGCCCCCAAGACCGAGCCCGGCCGGCGGCGTGGGTTCGGAATAGGCGTTGCCGTAGCCGACGGGCTGTTCGCCCCGAAGTTCGTGCCGCAGGACAAGCCCATAGAGGGCGTTTCCGGGATTGACCCTTGCGTGATGAAGGCGGCCGACGGACATCACTATCTTTTCTGGGCGGCCGGCGGACTGGTTGTAGCCCGGTTGAAAGACAACTTGCTGGAACTTGACGGAGAGCCGCAGCGGATAGGCGGATTGCCCGACGGGTTCAAGGAAGGGCCGTTCGCGTTCGAGCGTGGCGGGAAGTACTATCTTACTTACCCGTGGGTGAGACATGATGGTGGCACTGAGTGCCTGGCGTATGCCATGGCCGACAGCCCCATGGGACCTTATACGTATAAAGGCATAATCATGGGCGAGTCGCCCTCCGGGTGCTGGACAAACCATCACAGTATAGTCATGTTTAAAGACCAGTGGTATCTGTTTTACCATCACAACGATTACAGTCCGTCGTTCGACAAGAACCGTTCGGCATGCGTCGACTCGCTTTTCTTCCGCCCCGACGGCACAATCAGCGAGGTCGTTCCTACACGGCGTGGCGTGGGCGTCAGCGATGCCCGCAAGCCGGTGCAGTTGGACAGGTATAGCGATATAGGAGGCGGAGCCGCCATTGAGTATCATGACACAGCCGACTGTTTCCGCGGTTGGAAGACGGTATTTGCCGGGCGGGGCGCCTGGGTGAGATATAACCATGTGGACACGAAGAGCGGTTGCGCGGAGAATGTATGTCTGCGGGTGAAGACCACGGGCAAGGCACGTTTCGCGTTGCGGCTCGGAAGCTACGAGACCATGCTCGATGTGGACGATACCCGGGGAGAATGGCAGGAGAAGGACATCAGCGTAGGCACGATGCCTGAGGGTGTCAGCGACCTGACGCTGACACTGCAAGACGGCAGGGACGCCGAGGTGGACTGGCTGTCGCTGACCGAACAGCCGCGCGAGAGGTATTTCGTGAAGCCCGCCACAGGAAAGACTTCTCCCGACAGTGACGGATTTATACGCCGGTGGCTGCTGTTGGAGCCGATAGACAAGCCCAACAGGAGCAACACCGTGTTTACTGACAGTTACCTGCGGGAGCACCTCAACATGACTTACTATGACGGACAGGACGCCATGCTGCCAAAAGACGGAAGCCGGGTGACGGCCGGCGGCCGGCAGCTCACGTGGCACGCGATGGAGAGCAACCGCTTCAACGTGAAACTGTTCCGCTTTGCCACGGGACTGGAGAAACGTGAGTATGGAGTGCTGTTCCATGCTGTTACCGTGATAGACTGCGACCGTGACATTGCCGACGTACGGCTTGCGGCAGGCTCCAACTCGGCCTCGATGTGGTGGATAGACGGTGAGGAAGTATTGCTGCTCTCAGGCGACCGCCGCATGGTGAAGGATGATGTGGTGTCGCGGAAGCTCACGTTGAAGAAAGGAAGGCATGTTTTGCGCGGGGCTGTTATAAACGGGCCGGGCATGAGCGATTTCTGTGTGCGCTTCATCGACGGCAAGGGGCGGCCCGTCACCGGTTATAAGGTGACCCTGAAATAGGCAATGGGGCTTCAAGCCACGGTCTTGCACGTTTGGAAAAACAATAATAATGACATTCAATCACTGAACATCAAACACTGAACATCAATGAAAAAGATATTATCGGCAATACTTCTCGGGCTTCCTCTGGCCGCAATGGCGCAGACAGGACAGCCGTGGATACACGACCCGTCGACACTGGCCGAGTGCGACGGCAAATACTACACGTTCGGCACGGGCGGCGGCGGACTGATAAGCGACGACGGTTGGTCGTGGCATGGCGGCGGGGTGCGTCCCGGCGGCGGTGCGGCACCCGATGTGATAAAGATAGGCGACAGGTATCTTGTGGTATACGGAGCCACGGGCGGCGGTCTCGGCGGCGGGCACAACGGCCGCATTCTCACCATGTGGAACAAGACACTCGACCCGCGGTCACCCGATTTCCGGTACACGGAGCCGGTGGAAGTGGCCTCGTCAGACGGACTGGAAGACAACGACGCCATAGACCCGGGAGTGCTTCTCGACCCCACCGACGGACGGATGTGGGTGTCGTACGGCACATATTTCGGAAACATACGCCTCATAGAGCTTGACCCGAAGACGGGATTCAGGGTCAAGGGAAACAAGGCCGTGGACATAGCGATAGACTGCGAGGCCACGGACCTTATCTATCGTGACGGCTACTACTATCTGCTCGGCACCCACGGCACATGCTGCGACGGGGTGAACTCCACGTATAACATCGTCTGCGGGCGCAGCCGTAATGTGACAGGGCCTTATATGGACAATGTGGGCCGCTCGATGCTGGAAGGCGGCGGCAAGATGGTGGCAGGCGCTGAGCCTCGGCGTGTGGGAGCGGGACACTTCGGGCGCACGGTCGTCGACGAGGGTGTCGAGGTGGCGTCGTTCCACTATGAGGCCGATTTCGACCGCAGCGGCCACTCCGTGCTGGCTGTCCGCCCGCTGCTGTGGAAAGACGGCTGGCCTACCGTGGGACGCAGTTTCCGTGAAGGCAAATACTCGATTCTCTCCTGTCGCAGGGAATATGCGCTCGAACTGGCTGTCGACTTTGTGCGCATAGAGCGGAAAAACCGCATGGGCTGGCACAACATATCTCCCGACGCGCCTCTTGAGCGTATACCCGACCAGACTCTCGATGAGGTTGGGGCATCATGGCCCGAGGGCGGTATTGGCGTGCGCACGGGCGATAATATGTTCCGTCCGCACCAGTTGTGGAATATCGAGGCCGTGCCCGGGGCGGGCGGGTATCTCAGTAATCCGTATTTCAAGATTACCATAGCCGGAACAGACCGCGCCCTTTGCGCCACGGGCGACATGGAAGTGGCGTCTGTTCCGGCCTTTACGGGAGCCGACAGCCAGTTGTGGCGCATCGAGCAGTTGACCGACGGCACGTTCCGCATCATGCCTAAAGGAATACCCGGACAACCGGGAATAAACAAAAAGTATGTGCTTTACTCCGTGGGTGACAGTACGCCCACACTCGCGCCGTACGATTTCGGTACGGACAACTCCAAATGGATATTTTCCGGAGAGTGACACTTTTTCACGGCCGGTGATTTGATTTCTTTACGGCATCTTGTCATCGGCCTTATGTTTTCTTTGAAGTATCGGGCTATACCCGGCAGCGCAAAGCGCTTTTACCGTAAAAAATCTTTCGCTTCCTCTATCTGCGGCAACCTTTGAATACTGTCGCATATAGAGGGAGTGATAGATTCTGTGATAGGAGATTGGCCGCTAATTATTTTCCGGCAACCAATCCGTTGAGATACATTTCTATGTTGGTGAACGACTTGTCGAGGCCGTATGCGGCAGCGTCAGCAGCATCGTTGGGATTCAGACCGTGCGCAAGTTCCCAGGTGTCGGGCATTCCGTCGCCATCGCTGTCGGGCAGAGCCTTTCCTCTTTTCAGTTCCGGCCAGCCCCCTGCGTCTTCCGGAGTGTTGATGATGCCGTTCTTTCCGAACGTACCTATGCCCTCTTTTACCTGCCGCAGTACCTCGCTGTCGTATGTGTCTCGCGAGAGGCTGCACCCTACGGAAGCCAGAATCCTGAGGTAAGCCTCGGCCGGGGTATCCTCGTCTATCGGCTCGTATGGGAACGGGGTGACTACAAGGCATGATTGGCTTTTCTCGCCTTCGGTGGGAATGGCTTCCGGTGAGATACCCCTCGTCTTCCTGGCGTTTTTCTGCGCCGGTACGTATTGCAGTCCGGGCCGATCGGATACGCCGCTGCGGTTGTCGGCTGTCACGGCGTCGTCTCCTTCCATCACGTTTCCGGCAACGTAATAGCGTCCGGTGCCGTCTGCCGCGACATCAAGCAACCTGTGATGTTCGGAAGCCGGGCCAGGCTTATAATAATTGTTCACCATGTTTATCTCTCCGTGATGTCCGCCGCCGTATGCGGTCTTGAAACCCCAGTTATACACCACGTTGTTGCGGTAGTCGACCCACTTGGTGCCGTCGACCGAGGCAAAGCGCGGGTTGCGGCTTGCGTGGTTGGCGAGCATGTTGTGGTGGAATGTGGCTTTGTAGCCTCCCCAGATGCCGCCGAACCCGTGGCTGCCCTTGGTGTGTACAGACCTGTTCAGGCTGTGCGACACGAGGCACCACTGCACGGTGAGGTTCTCGGTCTTGTAGATAGAAAGGCACTCGTCGATGCTCCAGCTCACAGACAGGTGGTCGAGAATGACATTCTTCTGTCCGTAGCGTCCGCCTCCCAGTCCGTCGCTGTCCCGGTTGTGCCTGTCGCCGACCCGCACACGGATGTAGCGGACGATGACATTGCTCGCATTCACCACCAGCGAGTAGTCTTTCAGGCAGATACCGTCGCCCGGGGCCGATTGCCCGGCGATGGTGATACTGTCGTTGTTTATTCGCAACGGAGATTTAAGTTCGATGGTGCCGTCTACTGCGAAGACCACGATGCGCGGGCCTTTCTGCTCCACCGCCGCTCGCAAGCTTCCCTCGCCGCTGTCGTTCAGGTTGGTAACCGTGATTACACGTCCGCCTCGTCCGCCGGTAGTATACTTGCCGTAACCCTCCGCTCCCGGAAAGGCTATCGGCTGAGCCTGCATGCCGGCACCAGCGAAAAGCAGGCATGCAGTTAGTAAAAAGTATCTCATAATCAGCTGACTGTTTGTTGTTTAATCTGAGTTTTAATAAATATAAGTTTTTAGATAGTTTGTTATTATGGATTTGTTTCGGTTTCTTTACTTTGCTCTCGGGCAAGAGATAACCGCCGGTAATCACGAATACAATGTTAAAGTTACTGATTTTTCCAGTTATACAGGTTGTTTTAACAAACTTTTCGACTCATTTTCGGCTTACCATGTATCTTGATGACCGTGCCGGGTATGAAGGGTAGATGTGAATAAAGCGGCTGTCCAACAGCCCGGGGATAAACAAAAGCTGTTCAATGTCACGGGTTGTGATATTGAACAGCTTATGAACAGGCGTCGGACGGAGGCCGTTCGCTATTCCATGTACAGATAATCATAATGTATTATCGGCTTCACGTCGTGCTTGCCGATGAGCGTTGCGGCCTCAACGGAGGAGTATGAGCTGCGGCCTATGCCGATGCGGGTGCCTCGGTTGTCGATGATTGATATGATGTCGCCCTCTTCAAAGTCTCCCTCTATGGCAGTGACACCGACCATCAGCAGGCTCACGGCACGGTCGCCGCACAGTGCCGAAGCGGCCTTTTCGTTCACACGGACCGCGCCTTTTGCGAAACTCGCGCTGTGGGCAATCCATTTTTTGACGTTAGAAACGGCTCCGGTGTTCGGTGTGAACTCGGTGTGAGGCGTGTTGCCGGGGTCGAGAGCGAGGCTGATGAGTATGTTGTCGCGCTTGCCGTTGGCTATGACCACTTGTATTCCCTCGTCAGCCACCTTGCGGGCTATGCCGCATTTGGTTGTCATTCCGCCGCGGCCGAAACCGCTTTTCTCCTGTCTTATGTATTCGTTCAGGTCGCGTCCGGGGCTTACCGTCCTTATTACCCGTGACGAGGGGTCGTGTGGTGAGCCGTCGAATATTCCGTCGATATTGCTCAGTATTATCAGTTTGTCGGCATCCATCATGGATGCTATGAGGCCCGACAGTTCGTCGTTGTCGGTGAACATCAGTTCGGTGACACTCACGGTGTCGTTCTCGTTGACTATCGGTATCACCCCGTTGCCGAGCATCACGGTCATGCAGGCACGCTGGTTGAGATATTCGCGGCGGGTGGCGAAGCTCTCTTTCATAGTCAGCACCTGCCCCACGTGTATGTGGTATTCGCGGAACAGGTCGTAATAGAGGTTTATCAGTTTTGCCTGCCCGAGGGCAGAGAACAGTTGCCGCTGTTCCACGCTGTCGAGCTTGTGGCTCACTTTCAGTTCACTACGTCCGCAGGCCACGGCTCCGCTTGATACGAGTATTATCTCGTGGCCGTTGTCTCTCAGCCATGCCACTTGGTCTACGAGAGCCGACATGCGGGTGATGTCGAGCCGGCCGTCGTCGCGTGTGATTACGTTGCTGCCTATCTTGATTACTATTCGCATAACCGTGAATGTGTGTTGCCGGTGGTTTTTAATCGTTTTTTTTCGTCGTTTCCGGATGCATGTCTTTCTCTCTTATCTCCACGCGGCGTATCTTTCCGCTGATGGTCTTGGGCAGTTCATCGACGAACTCTATTATGCGGGGATATTTGTATGGAGCCGTTTCGCGCTTTACGTGGTTCTGAAGCTCCTTTATCAGTTCCTCGCCCCCCCTGTTTTTCCATGTGTCTTTGAGTACTACCGTGGCCTTTACCACCATTCCCCGTATATCGTCGGGTACGCCGGTGATGGCGCACTCGATGACGGCGGGGTGGGTCATGAGGGCGCTTTCCACCTCGAACGGCCCTATTCGGTAGCCGCTGCTCTTTATCACGTCGTCTATACGGCCGACGAACCAGTAATAACCGTCCTCGTCGCGCCATGCCACATCACCGGTGTGGTAATATCCGTCGTGCCACACGCGATGTGTCAACTCATCGTCGCGATAGTATTCTTTGAACAGCCCGATAGGCTTTTCCCCTTCTCCGTTTTCATCGTTGACCCTTATTACAATCTCTCCGTTCTCACCGTCTTCGCATGGTGTGCCGTCGGGTTTTATCAGAGCGATGTCGTATTGCGGGTTAGGCAGTCCCATGGAGCCGGGCTTCGGCTTTGTCCATGGCATCGTGCCGAGTGTCATTGTGGTCTCGGTCTGTCCGAACCCTTCCATGAGGTGTATGCCGGTAAGCTGGAGAAACTTGTCGTATACGGCAGGATTGAGGGCCTCGCCGGCCGTGCAGCAATAGCGCAGTGATGACAAATCGTATCGTGAGAAATCTTCGTGTATCATGAAACGGTATACCGTGGGCGGCGCGCAGAATGATGTTATGCGGTATTGTTCTATCCTGCGTAGTATTTTGTCGGCGGTGAACTTCTCGTGATCGAATACGAATACGGCCGCTCCGGCAAACCACTGGCCGTAGAGCTTGCCCCATACGGCTTTCCCCCAGCCTGTATCGGCCACCGTGAGGTGTATGCTTTCTTCGGTGAGATTGTGCCAGAACACACCGGTGGTAAGATGTCCGAGGGCATAAAGGAAGTCGTGTGCCACCATTTTGGGCTTTCCGCTCGTGCCGCTCGTGAAGTACATCAGCATCGTGTCGTCGTTGGCGTTCACCTGCTCGGGACGTGTGAAAGCCGGCGCCGATGCCCATTCGTCGTGCCAATTATGGAAGCCGTCCTCTTGTTCGGGACCTATGCTGACGAGAGTTTCCACGGTGGGACTGTCGGGCAGCGATTGCTTTACCTGCCGCATGACGTACTCTTCGCCCACGCAGACGATCGCTTTGATGCCGGCGCGGTTGTTGCGGTATACAATGTCGTGGGTGGTAAGCATGTGCGTGGCTGGAATAGCCACCGCACCAATCTTGTGAAGAGCGAGCATTGACAGCCAGAACTCGTAGCGGCGTTTGAGAATCAGCATCACCATATCGCCGCGGCCGATACCGAGTTGTGTGAAATATGCCGCCGTGCGGTCGCTCTGCTCTTTTATATCCTTAAATGAGAACCTGATGCATTCGTCATTGTCGTTGGTCCATATCAGCGCCGTCTTGTCTGGCTTTTCCTCTGCCCAGGCATCCATGACGTCATAAGCGAAATTAAAATTTTCGGGTATTATGAAGCGGAGGTTGTTTATGAAGTCGTCTTGCGACGTGAATGTCGTTTGTCTTAAAAATCTTTCAGTCATGGTTATAAAATCTTTCAACCATGGTCATAAAATCTTTCAACCATGGTCATCCCTCTTTTTTACCTTTAAATGATTATGGCGAGAAACTTTACCGGGCGTCCGCCGAGCGCTCTCATACAGTGGGGCTGGCTGGCATCGAAGTATATGCTGTCGCCCTCTGCCAGTTCCATAACCTTGTCGCCTATGGTTATTTCGAGACGGCCTTCGACCACGTAATCAAACTCCTGGCCGTCGTGCGAGTTCTTATTGTATTTCTCTCCTTCGGGCAGAGGATCCACCTGTGTCATGAACGGGTTCACTTTCCGTCCGCGGAAACCGCTTGCCAGACTTTGGTATTTATATTCTTTTCGCCGTTCCACGCTCAGGCCTTGGTCCTTGCGGGTGAGGAAATAGCTGCTCATGCGTGGCTCTTCGCCGAAGAGCAGCACGTCGAGCGATATGCCGTAGCGTTTTGATATCTTTGATAGACGATATACGGAAGGGTCTGCCTGTCCGTCTTCGATCTTCATATAATGTTCGAGCGATATGTCGCATAGCTGCGCCACTTCTTCCGCCGGAATGTCGAGAACCTCGCGTAATCCGCGCAGCCGTTCGCCGATTTGTTTTATTTGTTCGTTCATGGTCGCTTGTCTTGTTCTGTTATTATACGTATTTTTTGTTTTTGCCACTGTTTGTCTCCTTCATGATATGAGGCATTTTGTTTTGCTCTCTTTGCATGGATGGATGACGTACCGTAGCCGAAAGTTTCTTTTTGTTTCTTGTCCTCTTGTGGAATAAACTCTAAAATGTATGGCAATATATCATTTCATTCCGGCTTTCAGGCCCCGTATCACAGCACTTGTAAATCCGGCGTGTTCCATTTCGTTGAGGCCTTTTATGGTGACTCCGCCCGGAGTTGTGACCTTGTCGATCTCCACTTCAGGGTGATTGCCGTTGGCTATGAGCAGGTCTACCGCGCCTTTCACCGTCTGGAGCACAATACTCTTGGCCTCATCGGCTTTAAATCCAAGCTCCACCCCACCTTCCGCTGCCGCCCGTATATATCGCATCGCGTATGCGATTCCGCATGAGGCGAGGGTCGTTCCGGCGGCGAGCAACCGTTCTTCGGTAATGATTGCCCTTCCCATGCAGTCGAACAGCTCTTTAACCTTGTCGGTATCGTTTGCCGAGGCTTTTACCGGTACGATGAATGTCATCGAGCTTAGTTCGGCAATTGCGATGTTGGGGATGGCAAGGAATATATCGGGCAGCTCATGGTCTCGCACGTCACCGTCGCCAAGCCATTCCTTAATCTTTTCCGATGTGATGCCTGCCGCCACTACCACGACTGTCTGCCTGTCGTAGTCCATGTATGGCTTTATGGATTTTAGCACTGTTTCCACAAGCCACGGTTTCACGACCACACATATAGTGTCCGCACCCGACACCGCGTCGCGGTTGTCTGTAGTCACGTTTACTCCCATTTCTGCGAATGAGTCTATTGTGCTTTGCGACGGGTCGGCCACGGTGATGTCTTTGGCATCGTGTGTTTTGCCTCTGAGCAGCCCGCGTACCATTGCGCCTCCCATTGCTCCCGCCCCGATAACTGAAATCTTCATTTGCGTTTTATTTATTCCATAAACATCTGATGCCGTCAGTATGGGCGTCAGGTGCAGGTTGTCATACTGTTTGTTTTAGAACCCTTTTGAGCCTTTCGATAAACTCGTCCGCCATGTCTTTTGTGAAGCAAAGAGGCGGAAGCAGTCTCAATGTGCCCGTTCCGGCACATCCTGTGAATACATGCTCGTTGCGCAGCAGAGCCTCGCGCACCGCTTTGTGCGGCATGTCGAGTTCGATTCCGATCATCAGCCCTCTGCCACGCACCTCGGTGATATGGCATTCTTGTTGTTGCAGTTCCCTCAGTTTATCCATCAGATACTCACCGGTGGCGTGTGCGTTGTCCACCAGGTTTTCGCTTTCAATGACGTCAAGTACCGATATGGCTGCCGCACATGCGAGATGATTGCCGCCGAAAGTGGTGCCGAGCTGCCCGTATTTCGGTGCGAAATCGGGTGAGATGAGCACCGCTCCCATCGGGAAACCGTTGCCAATGCCTTTTGCCGCGGTTATGATGTCGGGGCGGATGTCGAGCCACTGGTGGGCGAAGAACCTCCCGCTGCGCCCGTATCCGCACTGTATCTCGTCGGCGATGAGCACCGTTCCGTTTTCACGGCAGGCCTCGGCCAGTCCTTGCGCAAACTCTTTGTCTGCCATTCTGATGCCGCCCACACCCTGTATACATTCGATTATGCAGGCACACACATCGCCTTTGGACAGTTCGTCCCGCCATGCGTCGAGGTCGTTGAGCGGCAGGTATGTGACGTGCCCGTTGGCATTGACGGGCGCTATGATATTGGGGTTGGCCGTGGCTTCCACCGCCAGCGACGTGCGTCCGTGAAAAGCTTTCTCTGCCGACAGTATCCTTGTGCGTCCGTTTGCGAACGATGCCAGTTTCAGTGCGTTCTCGTTGGCCTCCGCTCCGCTGTTTATCAGAAACAGTTGGTAGTCTTCATATCCCGATGCTTTGCCCAGCCTGTCGGCCAGTTCGGTTTGGAGGGTGTTTATCACTGAGTTGCTGTAAAAGCCCAGTTTGCCCAGTTGGGCGGTTATCTTGTTGGTATAGTGCGGATGACAGTGCCCTATGCTGATTACGGCATGTCCTCCGTATAGGTCGAGATATTCCGTGCCTTTGTCATCCCAGACGCGGCATCCCTCACCTTTTACAATGTTGATGTCGAATAACGGGTAAACGTCAAATAGTTTCATGCTTTTCTTTTTTTACCGTACTTGTCTTGTCCGTGTTTTTAAAATGCGCTTGGTTTAAGTCTCAGGCCGGCCGTCTCGTCTATGCCGAACATTATGTTCATGTTCTGTACCGCCTGGCCCACAGCGCCTTTAAGCAGGTTGTCGACGCAGGAAGTGATGAGCAGTTTGTCGCCGTGCTTGTCGCAATGTACGAGACACTTGTTTGTATTCACCACTTGCTTCATGTCTATTGCCTTGTCTGCATAGTGCGTGAATGCCGCATCGGCGTAGAACTTTTTGTATCCCGCCACGATGCTTTCCATGTCGGCATCTGTCCGTACAACCGAGGTAGCGAATATTCCGCGTGCGAAATTGCCTCGATACGGTATGAAGTCTATCTCTGCGTCAAGTGTGCCCTGAGCATGGCGCAGGCTCTGTTTTATTTCCGGCACATGCTGGTGGGTGAATGCCTTATATATGCTCATGTTGTCGGTGCGCCATGAGAAATGTGTCGTCGACGTGGGTTTCTGTCCTGCTCCGGTGCTTCCGGTGATGGCGTTTACCATTACGTCTTTCGTAATCAGTCCCATCTTTGCCGCCGGCAACAGTCCGAGCTGTATGCAAGTGGCGAAGCATCCCGGGTTGGCGACATGCTGTGCGGCCGCTATTTTATCCTTGTTCAGTTCCGGCAGGCCGTATGTGTAGTCGTTGCCGGGGGCTTCTATGCGGAAGTCTTGTGCCAGGTCTATAATCTTTACGTTTGCCGGCACGTCGTGTTCTTTCAGGAAAGCCTCGCTCTTGCCATGCCCGAAACAGAAGAACAGCACGTCCGTATCGCTGAAAGGCATGTCGGCCGTGAATGCCATGTCCGTCTCGCCGTATAATCCTCCGTGTACGTCGGCAATCTTGTTGCCGGCATTGCTCTCGCTGTTGACGAACACTATCTCTGCTTGCGGATGGTTGATGAGCAATCTTGTCAACTCGCCTCCGGTGTAGCCGGCTCCGCCCAATATACCGATTCTTACCATTGTTGATGATTTTTAGGTGCGAGTAGCCATATCAGCAGGTAGGTGACGAGACCGGCTCCGTAGCTTAATATGAATGCGGCGAAAGCAATGCGGACTATTAGCGGGTCTATGTCGAAGTATTCGGACAGCCCACCGCATACACCGCCTATTTTCTTGTCTGATGATGACAGATAGAACTTTTTCATGCCTTTTTATCTGTTTTCGTCTTTATGTATTCCGTAATACATTCTCAGCGGGGTGCTCAGTACCTTGATGAATCCTTTTGCCTCGTCGGCCGTCCATCCCCGTTGCATTTCTCCATACTCGCCGAGCTTAGACTTGGTGAGGTCGTCGGGCGAGTCGATGCCAACGGTGTCGAACCCTAACGGGCGGAGGCGCAGTATGGCCGTGCCGTTCACGTTGCGTTGTGACGACGTGAGCATAGCCTCTATGTCGGCCATCACAGGCTCGAGATACTGGCTCTCATGCAGGAACATACCGTACCAGTTGGCCACCTGGTCTTTCCAGTATTGCTGCCATTTGCTCAGTGTCGACTTCTCGAGCAGGCGGTGTGCCTCGATAATCAGTTTGGGAGCTGCGGCCTCGAAGCCCACGCGTCCTTTTATGCCGATGATGGTGTCACCCACGTTGCAGTCGCGGCCTATGCCGTATGCGGCGCCTATCTCTTCTATTTTCTGTATCGCCGCCACCTTGTCGTCAAACAATTCGCCGTTGACTGCTGTTATTTCGCCTTTTTCGAAAGTTATTTTCAGGAGCTGCTCTTCTTTTTGTGTCACGTGTTTGAGATACGCTTCCTCGGGCAATCCCTGTGTAGGGTCGAGCAGTTCGCCTCCGCAGATGCTTGTACCCCATATACCCACGTTGTAAGAGTATTTAAGTTTGGTGAAGTCGGCGGTAAATCCGTGCTCGTTCAGGTAGTCCACCTCCTCCTTTCGTGTGAGCGCCTTGTCTCTTGTGAGCGTGATGATCTCCACCCCGGGAGCCATCACGAGGAATGTCATGTCAAATCGTATCTGGTCGTTGCCTGCTCCGGTAGAGCCGTGCGCTATTGCGTCGGCGCCTATCTCGTTGGCATATCGTGCTATGGCAATGGCCTGGAATATGCGTTCCGAAGATACGGATATCGGGTAACAGTTGTTCCGCAGCACATTGCCGAATATCATGTATTTCAACGATTTGTCGTAGTACTCCTGTGTCACGTCGAGCGTGGCGTACTTCACGGCGCCGAGTTTGTATGCGTTCTCTTCGTTGGTCTTAAGCTGTTCGGGGCTGAAACCGCCCGTGTTGGCGCATGCGGCATATACGTCGTATCCGTCTTGTGCCAGCTTCATCACTGTATACGAGGTGTCTAATCCGCCGGAAAAGGCCACCACTACTTTCTTGTTTGCCATATTTTAATTACAAATTATTTAAATGAAGAGTGAATAACGAAGACGTATTGATGAGCGAAGCGAGTGATTTGCTATCTCTGTTCCTTTTCGCCTATTCACGTCTTGAAAGCATTTGTCTTAACTTCTTTAACTCCCTTAACTCCTTTAACTCCCTTAACTCCTTTAACTTCCTTAACTCCTTTAACTTCTTTAACTCCTTTAACTTCCTAACCTCACTTCTCTATCTCCTTTATTCTGTCGAGCACTTCCTGCGGCAGCTTGGCCGGCAGATGCTCTTCTGGATCGTACAGCATCGCCGTGCAGATGCAGTATTTGCGGCCGGTGCGTTTCAGCACGTCCACGTTCACGCACCCTTCGCATCCCCGCCAGAACGCCTCGTCGTCCGTGAGGTCGGCGAATGTCACGGGCTGATAGCCCAGCCGGGTGTTCATTGCCATTACGGCTGCACCGCTTGTCAGGCTGAATATCTTTGCGTGCGGCCACCGTGTGCGTGCCAGTGTGAATGTCATGTCCTTAATCCTCTTTGCCACTCCCATGTCTCTGAAGTCGGGGTGTACGATGAGGCCCGACGTGGTGACATACTGTTTGTTGCCCCATGTCTCTATGTAGCTGAATCCAGCGAACTTCTCGCCTTGCAGCGCTATCACGGCCTTTGCCTCTTTCATTTTCGTTGCCAAATACTCATGTGTGCGCTTGGCTATTCCCGTGCCACGCACCGCCGCCGCCGCCGCGATTGTTTCGAGAATGGTGTCCACATACTTCTCGTGTTCGGGAGCGGCCACTAATACATTGATATCTTCCATCGGTCTTTTTAGAAAAAAAACTGTCGTCTCTTACCTTGTCGTATCGTTGTTACCGTCTGTTATTCCATGTTGGGCACGACCTTGCTCAGCGCGTCGGTCACTTCCTCTTCGCCCGCTCCCTGCCTGATGACGATGAATATGGTGTCGTCTCCGGCTATCGTGCCGATAATCTGCGGTATTTTGCTGTTGTCTATGTTGTAGGCTATGCTGCCGGCATATCCGGGGCGTGTCTTTATCACGCCCATGTTTCCCGAGAATGTTATGGATACGAAGCCTGGTACCTTCATCATCTCCTTTACCTGGTTAGGGGTGCTCACGCGTTTGTACATCGTCACGTTTGGCAGCACGTATATGTAGTCGCCGTTCATAGTGGCGGCTTTCGCCACTTTGAGTTGCTTGAGGTCACGGCTCAGCGTGGCCTGTGTCAGTTTGAAGCCCTCGTTTTGCAGTGCGTCGAGCAGTTCTTCCTGGCTGCCCAGCTCCTGGCTCGAAATAATCATTCTCAGCGTTTCAAGTCTGTTCTTCTTTATCTTCATGTATGTATATTTATGCAAATACAGGGCAAAGATACGTATATTTATGCAAACGCACAAGTGTTTATGCATAAATTTGCAATAACAAACACAAAAAGGCCGCCTACATGAGGCGACCTTTTATGTTTGTCAGGCGGTGGTTGGTTATTTGATTACAACCTTCTTGCCGCCGATGATGTACAGACCCTTGGCCAAGCCGTTGAGCGACTCGCCTGCGTTGCGTACCTTGACACCGTTTATTGAGTAAACATCGTTGTTGATGTTCTTCACGTTGTTGGTCACGCCGTTGATGCCGTCTGTCTTCTGGTAGTCGGTGATACCGATTGTGTAGATGTGGCAACCGTTGGTGTTTGTCAGTTTGACGTCTACCGTCTCGGCGTCAGACTCGGGAACAACGACACGGAATGTCTCGAATGTTGTGGGAACGCACTGGGCGAACTCGGTTCCGTCAACGCTCAGCTTCAGGCCGCGCGCGTCTGTGCTCTTGTGGGATTCGAGACCGATTTCGATTGTAGCGCCCGGCTTCACACCAGGAATTACGAACGAGAAGTCCTTGCCGCCAATCCACAGATATGCCGGACCTGCATATGTTCCGAGGGTTGTCTCGGGATAGTTGAGGGCTATCGCGATCGATCCTGCACCAACCTTGTCGAAGAGCAGACCTGCTGTCTCGGCAATCTCATGGCCGTTGGCCCAGAGCGACTGTGCCTCGGTGATTTCTGTTCCATACCAGTATACGGCGCCGCCTCTGTCGGGTTCGGCTTCGCTCGGGCCGGCAACCTTCTCGTAGCTGCGCCACGGAGTCACTGCGGGATATTTGCCGTCAGCGTCGGGTTCTACTGTCGCTGCCTCTGCTTTCAGGTCGTTTGCGGTCTCCTCGCTCCACTTGGTGAAGTCCCAAACCACGGGTACTTCCTGCTGCTCTTCCTTGGCAACGATTTCCATCGGATAGAGTACGGTAGCGCCTTCGGCGTTCTTGTATACGAGGGCAGTCATGCTCTCGATAGCCGGCAGGTTGTAGCCCTCTCCGCTTTCGCTCATGTACTCGTCTGTCAGGAAGCTCCAGCCCGGGGTCATCATCACGTCCTCTACCGCTATTTGCTCCTCGTTCTGTGTGGCTGTGAACGTGCGCATGCCTGTGGCTTCGAGCGTGATGTCCTTGATGTCTACAATCTTGAAGAGGTTCTCTTCTTTCTTGGCGTCTGCTATGGTAGCCTCGGCATGAGCGATTTCCGTATCTTCAACGGCCGTAACCTCGTCGCCGGTAGCGCCGGTATTCTCGCTGTCGCTGAATGTCGGTACACCGTTTATCACGCTGTATATACCGGTCACCTTACCTGTCACGGCTTTGCCTTCCGACGCTCCGAGCTCCATGAGCATGCTCATCACGCCCGAACCCAGTGCCACGGCACCGCTGGCGTCTTCTATCACGCTCACTCTGCCGCTAAGGCCGCTGGCACCTCTTGATACAACGACTTTGGTATTGTTCAGTGTCAGAGTAGCCTCTGTCTCGTCGGCGAGAGCCTTCAGGGCTGCGATGTTCTCGGCAACCGCGATTGCGGGAGCGGGAGTATAGGTCGTGGTGTTCTCGTCAGCGTCTTCGATTGTTGCCTCAATCTTGTTGATTTGAGTGTTTCCTGCGATGCTCAGAACAACGTTTGTTGAGTTTCCTGTCCACTCGGATTTGTCAGAGACAGTACCGTTGAATGAGTTTTTTGCATTCCATTTCTTTTGTGATATGGTCAAGCTCTTGATAGCTTTGCCCTCAGCTGCTTCCAATGTCAGCGTGCCGCTGTATACACGAAGCTGCGGACCGGCTGTTGTGCCCCAGAAACGGTTCTCGGCGCTGTTGCCTTCTTCTTTCGGGCTGATTGTCAGTGTCAGGTCACCGGCATTTATAACCTTGTTCTCTTTGATGTCACCGTCGGTAGCTGAGCTGGAAGATACTGCATAGGCAGAGTCGTTGAAGTTGATAGTTACGGGGCCGGCCGGCTCGATCAGCTCGGCGTCACCAGTCTTCTGGATGTAGATAAAGTCTACTCCCATATTGTTGTTGCCGCCTTTTGCGAGCAACATGCCTGTCTCCTTATTGTTCAAGGTGAACTCGTCGGATTTTCCCTGTACCCAGTTTACGGCTGTTGCGGTGAATGTGAATACGGTGTCTTTTCCTGCGATGTAGTTCCACTCGGAAGCCGGTGTCTTGGAAACGTCACAGATGACGGTCGTCAGTGTGTACTTTCCGTTGGGCAGTTTGGTGAACTCAACGTCTGACTCGGCAGCATAAGCGGAAGCGCCGTTGGAGCTGCGTATCTTGGTGTTGTTGTTTGTTGTGAGTGTAAGGCCTTCGATGTCCTCTGCCTCAGAGAAATAAACGACGTTCTCTATGCTTGTGGGCTTGAAGACAATGTTCTTGGCCATGTTGTCCTCGCTCAATGTCATTGAGAAGCAATATCCTTTCTTGTCGGAGCTGAGTTTGCCGGATTCATACAGTGTCCCGTCTACATTCACGTATGTGGAGTATGCCATGGCGAATGTCTCGGCCTCGAAATTCTGTCCTGTCTTGAGCACTTTCAGCACGTTGTCGCTTTCATCGACAGCATTGATGGTATAGTTCCATGTGGCTGCCTCGCGGAATGTAACCGTGATTACGGTAGAAGCGTCTCCCGCGACGGTCTTGCCCTCTGCGTCGTCGCTTACGTAGATGTATTTCTTTGTCTTGTCAGCGTTGTAGATGCTTGCTTTGTCGGCGTCGGTGATTGCAAGGGCGGCGCCTATCGACTCAGAGCGGGTCTCGCTCTCTTTCAGCTCGTTTCCGTTGCCGTCAACATATTTTACTGTGTATGTCGATGAGGCGGAAGCGTCTATGGCTTCGATTGTGAGCGTGATGTCGGTTATCTCCTGCTCACGGCCGGTGTATGTGAATATACCGAAACCGATGGTGTTGTCAGTCGATGCGGCAAGCTGTTCCGTGACGTCTTGCGTGAGTTCTACTCTTGAGGTCTTGACATTCACACCGTCGCCATTGAGGCCTGTGGCGTTGAGTGTTTCGGCCTTGTTCGTGTTTGCCCATGTGGCTGTGGTTGCGTCCCAGCCTGTTCCTATGTGGGCTATCTGCACGTTTGAGTTTTTGCCTGACACTGTACACTTTGAGAAGAATTTGAGTGTGGCTTTTTTCAGTGTCTTTCCGGTCATGAACTCGGAAGCGTCAAACTTGGTGATTACTACCGGGGAGCCTTCATAATTGGCCAGCATGTTTGAAAATGCCCCCCCCGAGATTTTCGCTTGTGAGCATCTCCATGCCGTAGCGTCGGCATTGAAGAGTACTGTCTCCTCGTTTTGCGCAGTTTTTCCGTTCGCTTGTATAACGGTGGTCTGTGCGGGTGTCAGTACCGTTTCCTCGGCCTGAGATACCAACGGGAAGAAAAGAAATGCCATCAATGTCAATAGCAAAGATGTAGATAATTTCTTCATAATTTTTTGTTTGGTTTTAATTGTGGTTTTTTGCATGTGCCTTTTTGCCCTGTGGGCACATTTGGTGATTCTTGTTTTTCTTGTTTAGCGACGTCCCGCAGGGCGCTTGGCCTGCTGTCGGCAAAGCCGGGACTGTCGTTTACTGTGCGGCTTCTGTTTTAGTTCGATTTAACGTTTGTTTAAATTTTATATTATTCAGTTAGTAATTTCCGCCGCTAAGTTAATAAATTATATAATGTGTCGGGGTGGATAATAGTGTTTTCAATGTCTTTTTATCAAAAAAATAAGTATAAAAAATGTTTCAAAGGCACTGCCAAAGATAAAAACGATGCCTTTGAAGGCTGTGATGTGGAATAAGGTAAAGAAGCGGTGCGGGCATGATGATATGTCGGCGGCCGGTAGCGTGGTAGGTGGCATATTGTATGAATAAAGTCATGGATTTGACACTTTGTTTTTTAGTAAAATAGAATTGTGGGTGCGATATGTACTTCGATACGGAATGCGATAGAGTGGTTTTTGATGGCCGGTGATCTTGTCTTTTTATTGCAACGGGATGCCCGTTGGTGTGCGTTTGGTTGCCGGTTGCGTAGCGTTTAGATACCCGTCGGCTTCCGTTTAGCGTCTAAATGCGAACCAACGGGACGCTAAATGAAAGAAACGCGGGAGCGTGGGGATCCGGTTTTGTTGGGAAAAGCCGGCGCTGTGGGTGTATAGGGTTGATATACAGGTTGTTGTATAAAGCTGCTCAAAATCCGCTTATTTTCGGCCGCAGGATTTTAATTTTGAAACGGCCGAGTTTTGAAGATGTTTTTGTTTGATAATTTCATAGAGGGAGGAATCGGGATGGATATGTCTCATGAGGGAATGGACATGATGCTGTGAAATAATCCTTTCTGCATGTATCCTTTTGACATATCCCACGAATTTTGTATGATTGTGGAATTGCGGCCGGATGTCCTTGCCGGGATATAGTGGAACGGTTCGCTATCCGGATGTGTTTTTCGAATGATGGTCGTTTTGTGTGGCTCACGAAGTTGGTCGGTGTTGCATGCGGAAAACCGTTATTTGAAAATATTTCATATCCGGTTATGTCTCTTTTAACGAAATTTGCATTATCTTTGCACAAGATAGGCTTCGCCTCAGCAACTGAAAACAAGTTTTCGTTGCGTTCGGCTTGCGCTATCTTTGCACAAAATAAGCTATGGCCAGTACGGGTCGACGGGCGGAGCGAATGATTTGGAGCGGGGCTGATCCGTTCGGGTCAGACTGTTTTTCAGAAGGCGAGCCACGTCTCGGTGACAAGGGCGATGCGGAAAGCCTGCCGTATGAAATAAGAAATAAATTCAAAACTAACATAAAAATTTAGGAATGAGATTCTATTTATTTGATGCTAAATGGCTGGCACCGCTGATGGTGTCGGGTGTGGTTGCCGTCGCCGGTTGCACGGACGACAAGTATGACCTTGACGAGGTCGACATGACCGTGGGTATAGGCAATGGCGAGTTGACATTGCCGGGCAGTTCGACGACAAACATAACGTTGGACGACATTCTCGACATTGACGATTCGGAGTGCGTGGTGACAGATGAGAACGGCGACTATGTGTTCAGGCAGGCCGGAGCCGATGTTGAGCCGGTGAAGGTGCGCATAGAGCAGATTGTGATAACGGAAAATACCAGTCAGTCGTTTGACGTGGTATTTGACACTCCCGACCTGGGAGGCATACCCAACGTGCCGGGTAGGGTGACACTGCCCGCGGAGACCAGGACAAACGGTAAGGTGCATGTGTTCGATTACAGCGACGACAATGCCCCGGAAGAGCTTGTCAGCCTGAAAGGCGCCACGGTGACGGAGGATTTCGAGCTGAGGGTAAAATTCTCGCAGGATCTCAAGAAATTCGTGCCACAGCTCACCGAGCTGACCGTGCGCTTCCCCGCATACATGGTGGTGACCGGCATACAGGCTCCGGCTCACACGCAGAGCGGGGCGGAGTTGTCTTTCAAGAACGTGGGCACGGCCGGCGACCTGGTGATAAAAGGCAGCGTGGCCCGTCTCGACTTCACGGCCGATGACACGAGCCTGGGCAAGCTCGAACTGAAAAAGAACAACGGCAAGACGAGCATCGATCTCAGCGGTAGCGTGATGGTGTCGGCGGCATTCAGGGAGATGGTGCTCGACGGATCGCCGCTGGGCAACGCACGGTTCTCGGTCAGCAGTGATGTGGCGATGAGCAGGTTTGTGGTCACATCGGCCGAGGGACAGTTTGACCCTACGATAGACCTTACCGACCTCGGTGATGCCGACATCACCGGAGTGCCGTCGTTCCTAGAAGAAGACGGGGTGGTGATAGACCTGTACAATCCGCAGATATTGCTTACCCTCGACGGAGACATGGACGTTGACGGAAAGGTGAGAGGCACGCTTACGGCATATAAGGACGGTGCGGTATTGAAAATGCTGAACGTGCCGGAGATGGCAATCAACGCAAACAGCAAGACGAGAATATGTATCTGCCGGGTGAACGACGCTGACGTGCTGGCAGGCGGATATGACCAGGTGGTGGTTGTGCCCGGACTGTCTGACCTGATAAAGACCATTCCCGACAAGGTGACCTTCAGCGCGGTGGCAAAGGCAGACAAGGATAAGGTGGTGGAGTTTAAGCTCGGACATGACTATATGATTAAACCGTCTTATGCGATAGAGGCTCCGCTGGCGTTTGCCGATGACGCTTGCATCGTGTATACGGACAGTATCGACGAGCTGAGCAGCGACCTCGAAGACATCGACCTTGGCAACGACGCGAGACTCGAAATCACGGCCGATGTGGAAAATCACGTGCCGGCATATCTCGAAGTGACAGCGGTGGCATTGGATGTCGCCGGTCGTGAGCTTGCCCCCGGCAAGGTGAAAGTGGATGTGGAGGGTGTCATAGCAGCATACAACGGGAACCGGTCGGTATCGACACCGCTCAAAATAACGGCTAAACAGCAGACTAAAGGTGCGTTGAAGGAACTCGACAAGATCAAGTTCACGATCAAGGCAGTGGCCAAGACGGCGGGCGCACCCGCAGTGACGGGGCAGACGCTCAACGCGACGAAGCACTATATCAAGGCGGACAACATATCGGTGAAACTGAAAGGAAAGGTTACGGTAGACCTTAACTAACTTACACATTATTATATATAATAGCGAAAGACATGAATTTATCATATAGACATATTTTGGCCGCGGCCATGATCGCGGTCGGCGGCACAATGACGGCACAGACTTTAAACTCGGCTTATTTCACCGATGAATATACTTTCCGGCACACGATGAATCCCGCATACGGCAATGAGGATAACTATGTGTCGGTGCCGGCGCTCGGTAACATCAACGTGAAGATGCAGGGAAACTACGGATTGGGCGATATCCTCTTCGACAACCCTACACCGGGAGGCAAGAGGCTCACGACGTTCATGCATCCCGACATATCGGTGAGCGATGCTCTTGGCGGACTCGGAACGGGCAACAACCGTGTGCTCGCCGACGTGAACATGACTGTGCTGTCTGCCGGCTTCAAGGCTTTCGGCGGATACAACACCGTGGAGCTTAACACGCGTGTTAACGTAGGTACGTCGCTGCCTTACGGACTATTTGAGTTTGCAAAGAACATAGGCAACAACAACTATGACATCGGCGACATAAACATAAACACGCAGGCTTTCGCAGAGCTCGCTTTCGGACACTCACGGCAGATAAATGAGAAGCTGAGAGTGGGGGCGAAGCTGAAATTCCTTTTCGGTGCGGGGCGTGCCGATTTGCGGATGAAAGGCATGAAGGCCGAGCTTGCGTCAGACAAGAAGTGGATTGTGTCCGGACAGGCGGAGGCTAATGTGTCCATGAGCGGGTTCACATATATTTCGGAAATGAAAGACTATGAGAGTGAAGGTGCCGGACAATATGAGGCCATCAACGATATCGACATCGACGGTGCTGGTCTCGCCGGCTTCGGTATGGCTGTCGACCTTGGCGGTGTTTACAAGATAAATGATGATTGGACGGTGAGTGCGTCTTTGATCGACCTTGGTTTTATCAGTTGGAGCAGCAATGCGCGTGCGGTGAATGCGGCAGACAAATTTGAGTTTGACGGATTTCACGATGTGGCTGTAAGCTCGTCAAAGGGTGACAAGCTCGATGATATCTCGGACGGGTATGCCGATCAGATAACAGACTTCATCAACCTGAAAGACCAGGGCGATACGGGCGGACGGACAACCGGAATAGGAGCGACGCTCAATTTCGGAGCGGAATATACTTTGCCGGTATATAAGAAAGTGAAGTTCGGCGCACTTAGCACAACGCGTATCCGTGGGGCGTATTCGTGGACAGAGGGCCGTATAAGCGCAAACTACACTCCGCTCAAATGGCTGGATGGCGGTGTCAACTTCGCTGTCAACAGTTTTGCGGCGAGCATGGGATGGGTGCTTAACATACATCCGAAGGGATATAATTTCTTTATCGGTATGGATCATATCCTCGGCAAGACCGCCAAAGGCGTGTGTGTGCCTCTCAGCTCAAACGCTCATGTGGCGTTGGGTATGAACATCACTTGGTAATCAACTTATCCTAAGTAATACATTATATAATTAATGGGGCGTCGTATTCGCGATGCCCCATTAATTATTATTGCGATGCTTTTGATTGTATTGTCTTTGTCACTTGTTTTTTATTCTTCCTTTCCTTGTCTGTTCTTTTTCTGTTCCTTTCTTGTTTTTCTCTTTCTTTCTCTTTCTCCTTCCTTGTTTTTTTTGCTGTTTTTTTTCTTTGGCCTGTCCTTCTTTTCTCTCCTTCTTTCTTTTTTCTGTCTTTTTCCCTTTTTCTTTCTTTTTCATTTTCATTTTTCATTTCCTTTTCTTTTGTTTGTTTTTTTGTGTTTTTGTCTTGTTTTCGTGCCGTTTTCCTTGACCTGTGTCAATTTAGTATAAAATTACCGTTGTTTTTCGAATTTTTTCTTAAAATTATTTGGTTTGTGTCCTTAAAGTCCTTACCTTTGCATCCGCTTTCAGGGTTGAAGCCCTGGTGAGCGTTAAGAGAGAGTTCTTTGACAGACTGAATAACAGAGAAAGTAGTAGTACAAG